>DAOVHV010000025.1 GCA_030671645.1 bacterium
AGCGTGGGGCCGCCGACGAAAAACAGCGGGAAGGCCGCCAGGGCAACCATCACAACATGAAAAAACAGCGGCGTAGGCCACATCAGGCCGAAGAACATCTCAGGGATCATCCAGCCGATGATGGGCAGCGCGAAGAACCAAGCGAATCGCATTCTTCGAGCCGCGTCTTGCAGGTTTTGCTCGTCCCGATCCACAACTTCGCTGCCTGCAATTCGACCGGATGATGTAACTTCTCCAGCTTCGAATCCAGCCGCATGAACGGCCTGAACAAGAGCAGATTCGTCAACATCGGGATCCGCTTCCAAACTGGCTTGTCCCAGTGAAAGGTTCACGACTGCGGATCGAACACCGGAAACGCCTGATAGGGCTCGCTCAACGGACTGTGCGCAAGAAGCACACGTCATTCCATTCACAACGATCTGGAGGGTGCGACTTTCTCTCTTGGCTGACGCCTTGTAGCCGGCATCCTGGACGGCCTGAGTCAGAGCTTCGATCGAAATAGAGCCGTCATGTGTAATTGACGCATTCTCCCCCAGCAGATTGACAGAAGCATTCTCAACACCGGGAACAGCCTTCAAAGCACGCTCAACGGATTGTGCGCAGGAAGCGCAGTGCATCCCCTCGATTCTTAGTTCCTCTTGATTCGCATTCACTCAGTCTCCTTAAACTCTTAGGAAATCAGAAGCGTTTCCTACGGAAAGAGAAACCTATCCTACGGAAAGAGGATGTTACCATGCGAATTTGGATTTATCTTGTACGACTTGTGAAGAAAGACCAAAGAAGAGGCGGAGCCATGCACCCAGCCTAGCTCCGCTCTTCCGAAAAACGCGCTTCTGGCGGTTTCACCGCCAATCTATTCTACCCGAAGAATTACTCCTAGCAAAGTCCTCCGCACCACCATCCAGCAAATGCAAAGATCCAGAACGTCCAAAAGAAAGACAGAAGCAACCAAGCTGTAATACCCATTCCGCACCTCCTCGATTGTTCTACACACGAACCGAGGAAAGGTTTCAGCAAAGAGTATTCTTTAGGTATTGAAGCAGTCTTCACACGCGTCGGGGCAATCGCCACCCAACGCCGGCTCCATTTCGATGGTGACGTGTGGAACGCCCAACTCGGCGAGACGTGATTTCACCGTCGTACGCAACTTAGCACATTGGCGAATCGTGAAGTCCGGATCGCAGAGAACGTGCGTTGACAACACATGGTGTTCTCCGTCTTGGGTCCAGACGTGCGTGTGATGAACGCCCATTACCCCGGATATGTTGGAGATCTCGGATTCCAACAACTCGACAGTCAATCCCTCGGGAACCCCTTGGAGAAGGATGGCCAAAGTCTCTTTAAGCCGTTTCCCGACGTTCCACAACACGTACAACGTGATGAGAATCGAAAGGATGGGATCGATGATGTGGATCTTCGAGACGCGCATGACAATCGCAGCGATCAATACAGCAATCCAACCCAATACATCCTCAACAAAGTGCCACGTCACCACACGCTCAGACAGGCTGTGACCTCCGTGCATACGAAGAGCGGCGATTCCGTTCACCAGGATTCCAACAATGGCTAGGACGATCATTCCTTGTGCATTGGATGCTTCCGGATTGATGATTCGAGGAATGGCTTGGAACAATACGGCCAGTCCGCCGGCAAACAACACGATGGCCATCACGAGTGCCCCAAGAAGCGAAAACCGGCGATATCCGAACGTGTAGTCGGCATCCCCCTTCTTCTCGGACACGTTGGCGAAACGCCACGTGATCCCAAGAGCCAGGCTGTCGCCAAGATCGTGCAAGGCATCGGCAAGGATGGCCATGCTGTTTGTCCAAATCCCTCCAACGATCTCCAGGATGGCAAAGATCAGATTCAGGAAGAAAGCAACGCCAATCCGCCTGCCGGCGGAAGAGCCGTGCGAGTGCCCATGATGAGAATGACTCACGTTGAAATCACCGCTCGTATTGTGGCCGATTCCCCCATCTGGCTCAATGTTCGCCGTGCTCGCAGAGTTCGCCGTGCTCGCAAAGTTCGCCGAACTCGCAGAGTTCGCAGAGCACACGGTACGCCCACCAAACGTTCAACTGATGCCCGTAAATGGCAGGACAGCCGCGTCACCAAAGCTAACGGCGGTGGAGCAGTCTTCCCAGCAATGGCGTCGCCACTTCGATCGCTCCCTCGGGGCACAGTTCCTGACAGCAGTAACAGCGGATGCAGAGCTGATAGTCATGAACTGGGGGATTGACTCGCCCGGCGTCGCGAAATTCTACCGCCTTAGGATCCACGGGGCAGACACTCACGCATGTCCCGCATTTCGTGCACTTAGCGGCACGAATGAACGGTTTGGGAATCACAAAACGCCGCGCCATTCGGCTGACGCGTCCCGGTTCGTCTGTGGTGGAGAGGGGGCTCCGATTGACAACAAACGCCTTATTCACGAATGATTCGATCGGATCTCCGAGGTATTCGATGTTCTCGTACGCTCCCAATCCGAATTCGACTCCGTATTGAATGGGTAGGACACGTTTTGGTTCCAGTTCGATCAATCGGCATACGGTGGCATCAAGAGCAACGGGATCGCGAGAGAACAGCAGAATGTTCATTGGACACGCCGTTCCATTCCGAGGACCGTTTCCCTCCATAGCCACGATACCGTCCATGATGAACAACCGAGGTTTCAGAAACCGGTTGAGATCCACCAGCATCTGCGAGAACAAGTCCACTCGGGGAAGACGAGCGTGAAATTCCGCCTTGAGGGGACCGGGGATGCAGCCAAATTGATTCTTGATTGCACCAGTTATCCGAGTGAGACCGTGTGTCTTCAATTTGGGCAATGACACGATGCCATCGGCGCTCAACGCTCCCCGGGCGATGGTGAACTGCTTGTTCTGTCGTCCTTCGGGAAAGGAGACAGATTCCCCGTGTGTAAAATCAGCCAGCTCAATGCCCAGTTCCCACGCAACTTTGAGCAATCCTGCGCGTTGCGCCGCTGTCTGAGGCTTGCCGAATCCCGGAGAATCCCCATACGAGAGCTTCGCACCGGCCGTTTGGAATGCCGTCGCCACAGCTTGGAACACACTGGGATGGGTGGTGACGACTCGTTCAGGCGTTCCTCCGATAAGCAGGTTAGGTTTCAGCAGAATGTGCTCACCCTGGTGGACGAACACTTTGGCTCCTCCGAGCAAGTCCAGCCCACGATTCACTGCCTCTTGCACCTCAACCGGGTCATACGAAGAACAACGGATTACCGCAACGATACTTGCGTTCACTGAATCGCCATCACCAGCTCGAGTCATTGAGTCCACCTTGTCCCTTCACGTTATATGGTAGCGTGCTTTGGCTCCTTGTTGAATCCCTCATCATCGAAGCGTTGAACGGGTTTGTGAGAAGCCGTCAAGCCGCTTGGCAGATCCTGCGATGTCTCGTAAGATGGTCATGAACCGGGCTCGGAAGGCCTGTTTTGCTTTTCAAGCTTTGGTATCGTTTGCTTTCAGAGAGGATTCAGCGTGCTTGGGAATTTTGAGTACAAGAGAATTCGATCGATCGAAGAGGGCTGCCAATATCTGGCAGAAGCCGCCGGAGATGGCGCTGTTCTGGCCGGCGGGACAGACCTGCTCGTTGAAATCAGAAACGGCCTCAAATCACCCCAACTCCTGGTCGATTGCAAAGGCCTAGACGTGTTGAACGTGTTCAGCGTGGACGATTCGAGATCGACCATCGGAGCATCCGTCGCCCTTAACCAACTCATCGAACATCGAGTCTTTCGAACGACCCATCCTGCACTGGCCGATGCGCTGGCTTCCATCGGGACTTACCAACTCCGCAACCGCGCCACTTTGGTCGGCAATATCTGCAACGCGTCTCCAGCAGCAGATGCCGCGCCTGTTTTGTTGGTGCTTGACGCCGTTGTGGAAGTCGCCGGCGTCGAAGGTCCTCGCACAGTTCCCGTCCGCAGTTTCTTCGCTGGAGTCAAGAAGACGACGCTCAAGCCGGACGAAATCGTGACCGCAATCGCGTTGCCGGCACGATCGGGGCTTCGAACCGCCTTCCGCAAGCAACAGCGCATCCGGGGTCACGATTTGGCTGTCGTCAACGCTGCCGGAGCCTATTCACCGGCAAAGAAGGTCTTGAAGCTTGCGATCGGAAGTTGCGCCCCTACTCCCGTTCTACTGGATCCTATCGAGGTCGATTCCAAAGACAACGAGGCATTCGCCGATCATGTCATCGAAACGGTTCTCCGAGCCGTATCCCCCATTTCCGATGTGAGGGCATCCGCCGGCTATCGCAACGCCGTGCTGCCGATCCTCGTGAAACGCATTCTGCATGAGCTGCTGTTCGAAGGAAGTGGCGCGTGATGTACGACATTCGATTCACCGTCAACGGACAACCAGAGCATGCCACCGTACCCGCCACCATGACACTGCTCGACTTGCTGCGAGACCGACTTGCCCTGACGGGTACCAAGGAAGGCTGCGGCATCGGCGAATGCGGTGCCTGCACCGTGCTGCTGGATGGGAAACCCATCACATCCTGCCTGATGCTGGCCGTGGAGGCCGACGGACACGACATCGAAACCATTGAGGGCGAAGCTGTAGGCGGAGGACTCTCCGTCCTTCAACAGGCCTTCATCGACACCGGAGCGATCCAATGCGGATTCTGTACCCCGGGCATGATCATGTCGGCACGAGGATTATTGAACCGTACTCCCGACCCTTCGGATGAGAACATCGTGGAGGCTATTGCCGGCAATCTGTGTCGATGCACCGGATACGAGGCGATCATCGCCGCCGTTCGGCTTGCAGCCGATCGGCTGGCAGGTGCCAAACAGGGAAGAGGACAGTCATGACTCGTGAGCTGAAGTACGTCGGCAAGCCAATCGCACGAGCGGACGCTGTTGATAAGGTCACCGGGGCCGCCCAGTACACCCACGATCTCTGCCTGCATGGAATGTTGCACACAGCGCTCGTGCTGTCGCCACATGCCTCGGCTCGCATCGTGTCCATCGATATCGAGAAGGCCGAGCAAGTTCAAGGCGTTCGCGCCGTTCTCACCGGAAACGGCCTGTGCTATCAGTTGGGATTGTACTTGCAGGACAAATGCATCCTGGCTCGCGACATCGTCCGATATCATGGTGAGCCGGTGGTGGCCATCGCCGCCGATACCCTCGACATCGCCAATGCCGCCTGCCGGCTCGTCGAGGTCCAATACGAAGCGCTGCCGTCCTTGCTCGATCCTCGTGACGCGATGGAAGAGTCCGCTCACCTGGTTCATCCCGATCTGCACACCTACAACTACATGAAAGGTGTGTTCTTTCCCAAAGCACATTCCAACATCGCCCATCATCAGAAGATCCGAAAGGGCGACTTCGATCGGGCGTTCGAGAAGGCCGACATTCGGCTAACTGCCTCGTTCTACAATCCGCCCGTTCAGCATGTGCCCATGGAAACCCATGCCGCTGTGGCCCAAGCCTTGCCGGGCAACCGCATTGAGATCTGGACTTCGAGCCAATCGCCCTACACGGTTCGACATTTGCTGAGCGTCTGCTTCGGGCTGCCGCACGCGGATGTTCGCGTTCACGTTCCTTATGTCGGCGGAGGATTCGGTGGCAAGGCCGGATTGGGATTGGAGCCGTTGGCCTACGTGCTGTCCAGAGCAGCCGGCGGCCGCCCAGTGAAAGTCGTGGCCACACGCGAGCAGGAATTCAACACTCTACCGTCACGCCAGGGCCTGCACTCGACCATCGAGATCGCCACGTCGAACGATGGCAAGATCGTCGCCTTGAAATCGACCTACATTTGGGACGCCGGAGCCTATGCCGACTACGGCGTCAACATCGGTCGCTCAGCCGCGTATTCCGGAGCGGGACCGTACTCCATCGACAACTGCTGGATCGATTCGTACGTCGTCTACACCAACAAGGTCTTCGGAACCGCGTTTCGCGGCTTCGGACATCTGGAAGTCCTATGGGGCATCGAGCGAGCGATGGATCTGATGGCGCGCAAGCTGGGAATGGACCCAGTCGAGTTCCGCAAGCGCAACCTGCTCAAGGAAGGCGACACCACCATCACCGGCGAAGCATTTACCTCCGGCCACGGGAACCCACAGCAGTGCTTGGAAGCCGTCGCCGAGGCCATCGAGTGGAGAACGCCCAGCGCTCCGCCCATTGAACCCCACAAGGTGAGGGGTAAGGGCATCGCCATGTTACACAAGGCGCCGGCCATGCCCACGTCCACGTCGTGTGCCGTCGTGATCAAGCTCGACGAGGACGGAGGCGCCGATGTCCTCGTCTCGGGTGTCGACTACGGCCAGGGCACCTACACCGTGTTGCGCCAGATCGCCGCCGAAGAGCTGAGGATTCCTATCGAGAAAGTTCATATCACATGGGAATGCGATACCGCCTTTTCACCCTACGACTGGCAGACGGTGGCCAGCCGATTCGCATACATGGGCGGCAACGCGATCATCGAAGCCGCCGCCGACTGTCTGGACCAAATCCGGTTCGTCGCCGCGCAAGCCCTCGATGTCGCACCGGAAGACCTGGAATGCGAGCACGGTACCGTCTATCCGAAAGGACATCCCGATAGGGGAATCCCGTATTCTCAGCTTGCGTTGGGATATACGTTCGAAAACGGCAATTCTATCGGCGGTCCCATCATTGGGCACGGCCGGTTCATTGCCAAGGGATTGACGCACCTCGACCCGGACACCGGACAGGGGTTGCCGGCTCAGTTCTGGACCTACGGCGCACATTCCGTGGAAGTGGAAGTCGATACCGAGACCGGCGAGATCGAGATCCTGAACATCGTCTCCGCCCTGGACGCAGGAAAGGTATTGAATCCCAAACTGTGTGTCGGACAAGTCGTCGGCGGCGTGGTTCAAGGCTTGGGCTCGGCGCTTTGGGAAGGCTTCGTGTTCGACGAGAAGGGGCGTCTTCTCAACCCGGCGTTCGTCGATTACAAGATCCCGACAGCCAAGGACATCCCTCATCGCACACAGCAAATCCTGCTGGAGAACCCTCAACCCGGAGGGCCATACGGTGCTCGTGGCGTGGCGGAGCATCCCATGATCTCGATTCCATCCGCGATCGGGAACGCACTCTATGACGCGTTGGGAATCGAATTCACCACCCTCCCCCTCAACTACGAGCGTATCCTGACCCGCATCCGAGAGAAGGCCGAATCGTCGTGAAAAGATTGATTGTCGAACACAATCGCTATTTCGATTCCGTATTTCTTATGCGCATCAGCTTTGAATTGGAGAAACTTGAGGGGATCAGACAAGCCGTCGTCGCAATGGGCACGCCGATCAACCTCCAGAACCTCATCAAGTCAGGCTTCGAATTAAGTGTCGAAACGGCACCCCTTCAACCGGCGGACCTCATCATCGCCATCGATGCCGAAACAGAAGAGGCAATGGCCTTAGCCCGTAGCCGATTGGAGGAACTGCTGACAGGCGGGATGGGCGATGAATCCGGCGCCAGCGCCGCACGTCCGTCCTCGCTGGACGAAGCGTTGGCCACCGATCCGCGTGCCAACCTCGCCCTTATTTCGGTTCCCGGCATCCATGCGGCACGTGAGGCGCGGCAAGCGTTGCGCCGAGGACTTCACGTCATGTTGTTCTCGGACAACGTGACCGTTGAAGATGAAATCGAGTTGAAAGACGAAGCGATTGAGCGGGGCTTGCTGATGATGGGCCCTGACTGCGGAACCGCCATCCTTAACGGCGCCGTATTGGGTTTCGCCAACGTCTGTCGATCCGGTGGGATTGGCATCGTGGGGGCTTCGGGAACAGGAATTCAGGAGATCTCATCCTTGATCCACCAACTGGGAGGCGGCATCTCGCAAGCCATTGGAACGGGAGGTCGCGACCTATCCGAAGCCGTGGGCGGCCGCATGACGCGATTTGGCATCGACGCCCTGGGAAGTGACCCCAACACCGATGTCATCATCGTCGTGTCCAAGACCCCTTGTCCAAGCGTTGCAGAAAAGGTCATCCAGGCACTTGCCGCCACTGAAAAGCCTGCCGTTGTTCACTTCATCGGTGGTCGTGCAAAGAAGCTCTCCGACAAGATGGAAACGACTACCACGCTGGCCGACGCAGCCTTGGCCGCTGTGACCAAAGCAGGCATCGAAATTCAACTGACGCCAGGCACACCAACTGCAGTTTCGGCCTTGCCCGAAACTGCCAAGCAACTCGCTCACGAAGCAAGCACAGAGATTTCGAGCGAAGCCGGAATCTCACAACGTGCTCCCACAGGAGCACGCGTTGTCGGATTCTTCTGTGGCGGTACGCTGTGCCAAGAGACCTGGAACATCCTGCATCAGGCCGGTCTTGACATTCGCTCCAACGTCGCCGGGGAGGCAACCAAGAAGATACATCCCGAAGCTCAAGAAACCGGTCATGTTGTGTGGGACCTGGGAGACGACGCCTTCACCGTTGGAAAGCCTCATCCCATGATCGAGCCCAGCTTGCGTGACGATCGAGTTGCACAAGCTGGTGAAGATCCGACTGTCAGCGTTGTCTTGGCTGACTGCGTCATCGGATACGGCGCGCATGAGAATCCAGCCGGCAGCCTGGCTGATGCAGCCATTCGGGCCTTCGATTGCGCAAAGAAAGACGGACGAAGCCTCGTCATCCTGGCATCGGTGACAGGAACCGATCAGGATCCTCAGAACCTTCATCGGCAACGGAAGATCCTCGAGGACGTCGGGGTCATCGTTGCGCCAAGCAACGCGGCCGCTGCTCGAGCAACAGTCGATCTGATGAAAGGCAAGGCATCATGAGTCATCGGAAAGCGATCGACGAACTCTTTCAGACTCATTTGCGTGTGGTGAATGTTGGCTTGTCTTCGTTCGCCGAGACGCTGAGGGAGGTTCGCGTTCCCGTGATCGACGTTGACTGGCGTCCGCCGGCCGGAGGAGACTCCGCACTGATCCGCATCATCGACAATCTGAAATCGGAAGACGGTCGGTCCTGGAACTCACAGATCGCCGCCGCCAATGAGACAGCCATTGAGCATCTGCTGTCCGCCCAGCCCCACATCATCGGCATCGGCATCGCCAAGGACGTCATCCCCGGCATGACCGAGCGAACGATCTTGCATGCCGGCCCGCCCGTAACCTGGGAGGCCATGTGCGGTCCCATGCGCGGCGCCGTCATGGGCGGCCTCATCTATGAGAAGGCGGCTTCCTCGCCTGACGCCGCGGCCGCATTGGCCGCTTCTGGAGACATCGTGTTTGAACCTTGTCATCATCATGGTGCCGTCGGACCGATGGCCGGCGTTACTACAGCATCCATGCCGGTGTGGATCGTGGAGAACGTCACCGCCGGGAATCGCGCCTATTGCACGCTCAACGAAGGCCTGGGTAAGGTTCTTCGCTACGGAGCCTACGGAGACGAAGTCATCGATCGCCTGAACTGGATGAAGAGTGACCTGGCGCCAATTTTGGTCGAAGCCATCGAGGCACACGGCCCCATTGACCTTCGATCAATGATCGCCCAAGCACTGCAGATGGGAGACGAGGGACACAACCGTAACCGCGCCGGCACATCCTTGTTCATTCGTGAACTGGCTCCGTTCTTGGTCCGACTTGGCAAGTCAGCCGACGCCATCGCTCGCGTGTTTGAATTCCTGCATTCC
>DAOVHV010000019.1 GCA_030671645.1 bacterium
AGGACGTCCCTGAAGGGAAGCCATCGTATACAGGGCCGGTCAGCGCCGCGGTGCTCATGGCGTGGTATGCAGAACACGGCTATCCCGCGTTGCTGCCTGACTTGAACGAAGACGGCAGAATTGACGAGGAAGACACGATTCTGCTCGCCCGAGAGTTCGGCGAACAGATGGGGGCCATTACACTCGACGATCAGCTTGCCGATCCGTTCATCGCATACCCCCTAGCACGCTACATCGCAGAGCGATATCCGAACGAGTTTCGAATGCTTATCTATGACGATTCCTTCCCCGAGGAGGTCGAACGGGACCTTGGTCAGACGTTCAACCCTGATGAGATTCCCGGGATCGTTCTCGAGGTACTCGAAGATCCGTTCTATGAACTCTATGTTCATCATCTCGAGGAACGGCGTCCGGGCATCGTAGGAATCGGACCAGATATTCCGGAGTGGAATCACTTCGCAGTCAGTCGCTCGTTTGTGCCGAACGGAGACCCCCAAGGATTCCCCGTCGACCTAGTCAGCACGAGCTTCGAGCTATTCGCTCCCGAGCCTGTCTGGGAGACTTGGATGCGATTTGAGTCCGAGCGTTGGGGATTCCTGATGCCGGAGTGGACACCATTTGAGATCCTCATCATTCTCCTGCCCGAGGATGAAGCAGCCAGCGTACCTGGGCAGCCAGGTGATGGCCCCGGCGGCGATCCGGGAGATGATCCTGGCGGCGATCCGGGAGGTCCCGGAGACCGTCCAGGGGATGATCCTGGTGATGACCCAGGAGATGGCCCGGGTGGAGATCCGGGCGACGGCCCTGGTGGCGAACCTGGTGGCGATCCTTCCGGTGGTCGAGACGATGGCGGTGAACCAGGAGATCCGTCTGGGAGCTTCGCCGATGTGTCGATCAGCATGAAGATGGTGGTTCCTGATCAAGATCCGGCCGCCCCGGGAAGCCAAATTCAGTACAATCTGGACGTGTGGCAAGGCGGCCCAGCGACAGCCCAAAACGTCGTTGTCGAACTCATCTTGCCCTCCAGCGTCGCGATCAATGCAAGCAGCGGTTCAGCGGTCCAGATCGCCCACCGTCCGCCGAGCGACATCTTGCGATGGAATCTCGGTGACCTGGCAACGTTCCCGCCGGGCACCGGCATTTGGCTCCAAGTCGATGTCGATCAAGACGCTTGTGGCGCCATTCAGTACGACTTCGAAGTCACCAGCGACACGACAGATCCCGACCTATCGAACAACTCGGGCACGCTCACAACGCTAATCGATCCGTGCGGAGGCGAGCCAGGCACTCCACCTGGCGGACGCGACAGCGGTACTCCGGGAGGAGAACCTTCGGGAGGCTACGACTCAACGACCCCAGGTGCTTGCTGCTTGCCGATTGGCTCTTGCGAGAGTCTGGCGGAAGCAGAGTGTCTGCGCCGTGACGGCCTGTTCTACGGACCAGGCACTGACTGTTCCGAGATTCGCTGCTTCCCCCTGGAAGAACCGCCTTGCGCAATCATCCGTTCGCGAGTAACCAACGCATGTCAGCTGTATCGGGGACCCGACCAGCCGATGATCGTGAAAGCAGATTTCGAGCTGCAAAACCCAGGAGACAAAGACGCGCTTAGCGTCGTAGTCAAACTTGTCGCCGGCGTGCCACTGCTTTCCAACCTGCAGACGACATACAACGACACCTATATCTTTACGATTCCCGTGATTCCCGCGGGCGGCAGCCATCAATTCTCACACACGTTTAGCATCGACCCGGTGCCTCCACAGCAACCAAGCGGTGATACCGTAGTCATGGTCTTCGCTGCGTCCCTCTCACCGCTTTGCAAGCTAAAGATCAACTCACTCATGGACCTCTTCCATCTCCTTTACTTCGGGCCGACTGAGAGGATTTGCCCGGATGATGGCGGAACACCGCCAGGCGGCGAAGGAGACGTGCCGGGTGCTTGCTGCTTGCCGGATGGCTCCTGTGAGAGCATCAGTGCGGCTGAATGCGATCGGCAGGGTGGTCAATTCTCCGGAGAGAGAACATCATGCAGCAGCGTCACGTGCGAAGGCTCAGGTGAGCCCGCCCCGGATCCTGAACCAGATCCACAACCAGATCCTGAACCAGATCCTGAACCAGGACCAGGGGCACTTCCTAACCTTTGGGTCACAGGCATGACCGGCTGCTGGTCATGGTCAGGTGACGGACAAGAACATGTCATCGCAACGGTGACGGGTGTTGTTCACAACGGTGGTCAAGCCGACACTTCCAACGTCAAGGCTCGCATCACCGCCGGCGGGAAGAGCACGACTGTCTCTGTAGGGTCGATCTCTGCGGGAGGCCAGAAGACCGTCTCGGCAACCATCGACATCGGAGACTACGACTTGGTGTCGTGGCCGGTTTCCACGTCAATCAAGGCCGACCCGAACAACGCTATCACAGAAGCCGACGAGTCCAACAACACAACCAATTCCAGTTTCCCGCAGTCGAGCGACTGTAACTAGGCACATCCAATCACAAGGCCCTCCTTCACGGAGGGCCTTGTTTCTTGTCTGCAAACCCGGCTCAAACTCGAATGCCCCAGTCGAAGCTGCATTCCTTGCAATGCTGTTCAGAACCTCGATTTGTAGCATCTGCCTGTTCAGTCCGTTGGTGGTCAGCGTAACTGCGACATCTTCGCTCGGCCAGGCGATGATAAGTCCGGTGGAACCCGGAGATTCAAGCAGGAAACCGAGATCGTTCGCTGCAACCGGGTGAAGATCGGTCCGCGATGTGCCGTGGAAATCATCGAGCACAGCAAGTCGACCGACATCCATGGCAAGAGAACTTGATCCTTTGTAGATCCCAGGCTATGCTTCCATCCATCAGCCGCAATCACGCGGCACACGCGAAGGACAAAGGAGGCGCTACATGACTGTTGAAAGAAACGCCAAGTCTGCTGCCTCTGTGAGCCGCTCCTAGCCATTTCGAGCGTTCCTCTCAAACCAACTCCCTCGGAGTGAGGCAGCAAGCAAATTCCAATCTGTTTGCCACTCGCTTTGAAGGAGGCACCCTTGCATCAACACCCAGCCGCGCACAGCGAACTGGAATCGAAAGAACCTTATACAGAAACGACAACCGGCGTTCCCGAACTCGATGGGTTCGTCAATCAGGGACTCATTAGTGGAATTCACGCCAAGTTGACGAGCGGGAAAGAAGCGACCGTATATTGCTGCCGCGCACATCCATCAACGAATCGAAAGTTCTTGGCGGCCAAGGTTTACCGGCAACACGCGGCCCGTTCCATTCGCCGCGGTCTGTACTTCGAGGGGAGGGAGCGGATCATCAAGGCACGCGAGTTACGCGCAATCACCAAGGGGTCCGAGTTCGGCCACCGAGTAATGGCCGGCATGTGGATGTGGGCCGAATATGACTGCTTGAAGCGGCTCTCGGAAATCGGAGCAGACGTTCCCAAGCCGTGGGCAATGTGCGATCGCGTCATTCTAATGGACTACATCGGAAACGGGGCCGGTCCGGCGCCACATTTGAACGGTGTCGATCTGAATGAGGAAGCCGCCGGTCGCTATTACGAGCGGATTCTCGACAACGTCGAGATCATGCTTTCGGAGAACCTGGTTCACGCCGATCTGTCGCCCTACAACATCCTGGTGTGGAAGGATCGGCCGTGGATTATCGATTTGCCGCAGGCAATCGACGTCCGGTTCAACCGGAACGCATTCGAGTTGTTGCAGCGCGACATCGACAATATCTGCGGATTCTTCGAGCAACATGGTGTCAAGAGCCATCCGACGAAAGTGGCCATCGATTTGTGGGACCGCTATCAACGGGCATTGCTATGAGAGGGATGCAAAGTGCTACCTGATTGGCCATGCGTATTCCGGACCAGCTTGTCATATAATGGCGCGGCTGGTTCGGCGCTGAAGGGGATGAGATCTGTGGGAACAAGGAGCCGGGACGAGGCTCTCCGAAACGAAAGCAACGAGCCAGCCATCGGCTTCGTCAACAAGGTTCTCTCCCAGAGTTTTGTAGACGGCCCCGGCAACCGCGCCGTCGTGTTTCTTCAGGGCTGCAATTTCAACTGCCTATACTGCCACAATCCCTACATGATCAACCTGTGCAATCATTGCAGCCAGTGCGTTTCCCATTGCCCTGAAGGCGCTTTGATATTCAAAGACGGTCTTGTTGCTTGGAATCCGGAAGCATGCATCGAATGCGACGCCTGCATCCAAGCTTGCCCTCATAACAGCTCTCCCCAAGTCCGTCGCACGAACCCTCACGATCTTTGGTTGGAAATCGAACCGTTCGCGCCGTTCTTGTCAGGAGTGACCGTTTCGGGCGGTGAGGCGATGCAGCAGGCACAATTCGTTCGCGATTTCTTCACCGAGGTGAAGGCACAGTCGAACCTCAATACGCTGATTCAAACCAACGGGGATGTGCCCCGAGAGGATCTGGAAGAGCTTCTGCCGGTCACGGATTGGTTCATGGTCGATCTCAAGGCATTCGATCCTGCGGCACATCGAGAACTTACAGGAAGTGAAAACGAACGAGTGATGGATACCATTCGATTCCTGGCGCGGCATAAAAAACTATTCCAGGTACGCCAAGTCGTCGTTCCCGGATTCAACGACTCGGAAGCGGAAGCAAAGCAAACGGCGGGGTTCCTAATGACCATCGATCCGGCAATCGATCTGCTCTTCTTGCGATTCCGCTCTCATGGTACACGCGGCATTGCCGAAGCTTGGGAGACACCAGGGAACGAAGTCATGGCAAGCATGGTGGCGGCAGCGGAAGAAGCGGGACTCGATCAAGTCCATCGTTCCATCTGAGGGAGAGAAGGTATGGACAAGCACGACTCGACGATCTACTCGAAATTCAATCCGTACGAGGATCTGCAACAGGGGCTGACTTCAGAGAAGCTTGACGTTTACCGGAAGTCGGTGCTTGACACGCTGAAATCCCCCGGCATGATCCTGCGACAGAAGCGAGACACGCTCGCCCTGGGCGCAATGTGCGCGCTGCCTTATCCCCAAGTGTCCGATCGCGCTCGCCGGCTCATCGAGGACGAGGTCATCTGCCTGATCAGCGAAGGGGCCGCTCCCTATCACCCCCGGTATGTCGCCCCCGATTATCAGAAACTGCTATCGCTGGGATCGGAGTTTCTCGAGCTGGCTCCGGCAACCGATCTGTACGAGGCCACCGCCCATCTTCTCACCGCTTATTACTACCTGCCTTCCGAGCCCGTTTTTCTGGGGCGAATCGATCACCTGCTCGAACCGTTCATCGACACGGTGGACGAAGATACGGCCGCTCATGTCCTTCGTTCGTTTTGGTTGATGGCCGACCGCCTCAATCCCAGCGCCTTCTCCCACGCCAACATCGGCCCTCAAGAAACGAAGGTGGGCCGTCTGCTGCTGACGATCGATCGGAAGCTGAAGACGCTCACAAACCTGACCCTTCGCTACCATCCTGACATCACATCGGATTCGTTTGCCCTCCAAGCCGTAGCCAACACCCTGGAAGTCACCAAGCCCTACTTCCTCAATCATCAGGCCATGACCGAAGCATGGGGCGACAACTACGTCACCGCCAGCTGCTACAACACCATGCGCCTCGGCGGAGGCATCTATACGCTCGTCCGCTACAACTTCAAGGAAGCGCTCGCACAGAGCGACGGCACGATCAGCGACTACGTGGATCGTGTCATCCCGGAAACCGTCGAACGACTCGTTGAGGTTGTCAACAGCCGTATCCGGTATCTCGTCGAGGAAACGGGTTGGTTCGAAACCAACTTCTGGGTTCAAGAAGGCTTCTTGGTTCGCGATCGTTTCACCGCCTATGCCGGTGTGTACGGCCTGGCTGAAGCCGTAAACGGTTTGATGGCAAATGCAGGAAGACCGGATGCCCGCTATGGTAGCGATCCGGTCGCCAATGAGTTGGCCGAGCGCATCGTGGTCCGATTCGGCGAAGAGCTGGCCAAGCATCCCGGCGCTTATTGCGAAGGCAAGAACGGCCAAATCACGTACCACGCCCAGGTCGGCATCAGCAGCGATATCGATGTCACCCCGGGCACCAGGATTCCCACCGGGGAAGAACCCGATCTCTATGCGCACCTAGCCACCGAGGCCCTGCTGCATCGAGCCATCGACGGCGGCATCAGCACCATTCTCGAATTCGATCAAACCGCCAAGGAAAATCCGGAAGCTGTGCTGGACATCATCCGCGCCGCACACGAGATGGGTATTCGCACCCTATCTATCGGCAGCGCGAATTCCGAATTCATTCGTGTCTCCGGTTGGCTCATCCGCCGATCGGATCTCGATCGAGCCAAGGACGAGAAGGCGCTACGGCACAGTTCATCGTATCTCGCCGCTGGGTTCTTCGACACCAAACCCATCCATCTACACAGGATTGAGCGAAAAGTCTAACCATCACTCCGCGCACTTGAGCGAGGAATCTCACAAGAGCTGATTGTGGTTGATTCGGCGACATGATCGTCTCGGCGGCATATTCACAAATCCAGAATTGGAAGCCGATCCAGTATCCAAGTTCGCCGATTCCGCGCCTTGGGTTAAGATTGAGCAAGGCAATCGTCCCGGCCAACGTACCGGGGCAGGATCGTGGTGAAATCTGCCGTCCTCTGCTGCGGTGCACTTGATCCGGCGGCTCCACATCGCTACGGTGATGGGCGGCAGACAAGCGAGGAACGAGGTGAGGGGGATCATGCCACACAAGCGAGCGGAAGGATCCACGCCGATGTCACAGGCGGCGGAGACGATCAACATGGCGCTGTTCTGCGACTTCGAGAACATCGCGCTCGGCGTCCGCGAGGCGGAGTTCCCGAAGTTCGACATCGACAAGGTGCTCGAACGGCTTCTGCTCAAGGGGAACATCGTCGTCAAGAAAGCCTACTGCGATTGGGCACGGTACAAGGAGTTCAAGACGCCGATGCACGAGGCGTCGTTCGAGTTGATTGAGATCCCGCACGTCCGGCTGTCGGGCAAGAACTCGGCCGACATCCGGATGGTTGTCGACGCCCTTGACCTTTGCTATACGAAGGAGCATGTCGACACGTTCGTCATCATCAGCGGTGATTCCGATTTCTCCCCGCTCGTGAGCAAGCTGCGGGAGAACAACAAGACCGTCATCGGCGTCGGGGTCAAGAACTCCACGTCAGATCTGCTGATCGCCAACTGTGATGAGTTCCTTTTCTACGACGACCTGGCACGACGCAAGCAGGCCAAGCCGAAGACGCGTAAGCCGCAAGCGAAGAAGTCGACCAATACGAAGGGCAAGAAAGCTGCGCCCCCACGAGTCGAGGACAAGAAGCAGGAGGCCTGGGATCTGGTTGTCGAGACCTACGAAGCACTGGTCGAGGAGCGCGGCGAAGGGGAGAACATCTGGGGCTCGATGATCAAACAGACCCTCAAACGTCGAAAGCCTGGGTTCAGTGAATCCTACTACGGATTCCGCTCGTTCGGGCAGCTGCTCGAAGAGGCTGGCGCAAACGGGATCCTCAAGCTGGATAGGGACGAGAAGTCAGGCGGTTTCATCATCAAGAGCGCTCAGTCTTCGTAGTCGCACTATCACCATCGGCTATTCGTGCACAGACGACAGGAATCGGCAGACAGGCTCGTGATTCTGCTCTTGCCGTAAACGGAATAAGCATTGATTATGCGGGAGAAGAATAGGATGACTGCTACAATGCTATCCAAGGAAGCATTCGAAACTTCACGCCGGTTCGTTGAGACGACAGCCCGTCCTCTCGAAGTCGGGCGGTTTCATTACCATTTCGAGGGAGCGTCAGACGAATCCGTACTTGCCGCGCTCGGGGAGTACCAGAACGCCGACGGCGGATTTGGTCATGCTCTTGAGCCTGACCTCAGAGCTAATGAAAGCTCTGCCCTATGTACATCGATCGCATTCCAGATTCTCCGCTCCACACAAGCGAGGCTTGATGAAGCCTTTGTCTCGACGAGCATTGCCTACTTCTTGGAGATCATGGACAGAGAGAAAGGGCACTGGCGGATCATTCCACGATCGGCTGAGCAAAGTCCGCATGCACCGTGGTGGAATCAGACAGACCGTGAGGACGTGTTCGATTGTTTCTCGCTCAATCCCACAGCAGAGATCCTTGGCTATCTGTACGATTGTCAGCAATACGTTCCCAGCGACATCATCTCGCTTCTGTCTGACCGCGTGATCAGCCATCTGTCTGGTCTGGAAAAGATCGAGATGCATGAACTGCTCTGTTGTCTTCGCCTGCTACGAACTGAGACCTTGCCGGAGGACACCCGTGATCAGATTCGCCGGAAGCTGACCCATCTTATCGACGGTACCGTCGCCTGTGATCCGACACAATGGGAGGGATATAGTCTTCGACCTTTGCAGGTTGTGGATGATCCTGGATCTCTATTCATGGCGGGCCTCGAAGAGGCTGTGGCGGCAAATCTCGAGTACGAGATTTCCTCACAGAATGAAGATGGTTCTTGGCCCCTCACTTGGTCCTGGGGCAACACATTTCCGGATGCTTGGGATAAGGCACGTCGGGAGTGGTCTGGTATCATCACGATGGAGAAGCTATTGCTGCTTAAAAGGTTCAGCAGAATTGAAGGGATCGCATAACGAGCCGGATGAGAGGGTGCAAAGATCTCTGAGATTAAGTATTGAGGTTCCCTTCCACTCTCTGCGTTCTCGGCGGTGAAAGCTTCTGTCTTGCAAGCAGAAGGGGTTTATGGACCAGCCTGTGGAGTGAAAGGACAATCATGAACACCTTGCCAAACGGGTACACCGCGCGACCGGCCATGTTGGACGATATCGACAACATCGCAAACGTTGTCAATCAATATACCCTTCGATTGATCGGCGAACCCTACTTGCCTGCCAAGTACCTGCGCAACTTCCTCACCGTACCGGGATTTGATTTGGCAACATCGAGCCGGCTCGTACTCTCTTCCACGGGTTCAATTACCGGCTTCGCGCTGGTCATGGACATTCAAGCGCCGTATGTGGAGGTTTCCAGCTGGGGTTTTGTGCCGGAGGCGGAGCAGGGCAAAGGAATAGGGTCGGCGCTTCATGGATGGATCGAGCCGCGCGCCCGGGAAGCCGTCGTCAAGGCTCCCGAAGGAGCGCGCGTGTTCATGTCCCAGTCACTGTTCGACCAGGACGAACCCGGAAGAGCGTTTCTGGAGCGTTGTGGGTATCGGCAAACCCGTCACATCTGGCGCATGGCCGTCGCGCTGGACAAAGCCCCGGCTGTGCCCGTGTGGCCGGAGAACATTGAACCACAAAACGTCGACCTTCGGGTGGATTTGGAACGACCGCTTCGTGCCGCGAACGAAGCCTTTCGCGATCATTACGGACACGTAGAGGGGGATTTCGAGCAGCGATTGGAGCGCCGGCGACACGATGTGGAGAACAACCCCGACTACTCCCCGGACTTGAGCTTCGTAGCCATGGACGGCGACGACATCGCGGGCATTTGCTTCTGCTCGCCGCAATCGGGAACGGACACGTCGGCCGGATATGTCAACAGCCTTGCTGTGCTGCGCCCCTGGCGCAAGCGTGGCCTGGGATTGGCTCTGTTGCTTCATGCCCTAAGCGTCCTTCGAGAGAAAGGCAAAGTCCGCGCCGCCCTGCACGTGGATGCGCAAAGCCTGACCGGTGCCACCCACCTCTATGAGAAGGCCGGCATGCACGTCGATCAGCTGTCGCACGAGTATCAGTTGGAGTTGAGGTCAGGGGTGGATTTGGCGACGAAATGAGCAACGAAGCTCGAACTCAGTGACGTTCTCTCCCTTTCCATTTCACGCCGCGCATCTCCCAAGGTCTTCTCGCTTCCACCCCCACCCATTTAAGCGACCTTGACGGGAAGGGATACCTTCGTTATGTTTGCAGTCTCTGCTTTTCGACTGTCAAGTCTTCAGCACAGAAGGAGACATCCTGAATGCCGTATTATCGATATGCATGCGAGAATTGCGGGCACGAGTTTCGCATACTTCATCTTAAGGACGACGACGACGGCGCAACATGTCCATCGTGCGGTGGAGAAGATGCACGTCGCCTGCTTTCCCGCGTTTCTGTGCAGTTCAAGGGCAGCGGCTATTACAAAACGGACCGCGCCAACAAGAAATCCAAAACCGGAACCAAAGGACCAGGTGACAAGGAGACGTCTACGGAAGCCGGCCCCAAAGAGTCCAAAGAAACCAAAGAATCGAAATCAGACAAGCCCGCCAAGTCATCTGACAACAAATGAATCCCGGTCTTCTATTGATTACCAGTTGTTCTACGTCTCTCTTTCGGAGACGATAGAATATTCTCACCGATCCATGAGGGAAGAGTGGTGGAACGCATGTCGAAGCGTCATTCCTTCCGAAACGCCTTGGACTCACTGCGCCTTGCCTATTCCGAGGGAGACGCCGGGGAGCTTCATGACACCTACGTCAACGCCGGCAAGATTTCGCGACTCTTGAACATTGCCCTTCCTCTTCTGGAACGCGCTTATCCAGTTCAACGATTTCTTGCTCTGGCGGCCCAGCTCGAAGCGTCCATGGCCGAACACGGTCTGCACACCGGTTGCCAGCGCTTCTTTCAGGAAGTCTCGATACCATGGCAGTGCGACCTCCCCGCACCCATTCGAGAGATTGCAGAGAAGGCGCCCGTAATTTTCTTCGGCAATCATCCATCGTTGTTCACGCCGTTCCTTGCGGCCGCCAGCATCAACCGCTCAGACTTCCGGTTGTTCTCCACCAAGTACGTGTGCAACCTATTGCCAACTGTTGGGGCCGCGTCCTTCCCAATGGAGGTTCCGCTCACGCGCTCGTGGACCGAGTGGCGCCGTAGTGGATGGCAACGGGTGTTGGTATACCGGCTCATTTCACTGATGCACGATATGCCGACAGTTGAAGAAATCCGAGCCGGCAATCGCGCCAGCCTCATTGCAGGTGCGAACTATATCAGACAAGGCGGCAGCGCCATCATTTGTCCCGGAGGCGGCGGCAAGAAGAAGGACCGCAAATGGTACGCCGGCATCGGCTCGCTGGTGAAGCAGTTGCAGCAATCGCCGGGCGAACGCACGATTTACCTTCTTCCATTCCATGAGGAAAATTGCTCCAACAAGCGCATATACGCCCACATTCAAAACGGTCCCATTTCCCGCTTTAAGAACGCCGTTTTGTATCGAGGACCCATTCGAATCCGCTTCGCCGAACCGATCCCCATCTCCGACATTGGAGTTCCCGAATCCACGGTGCAACAGATTGTCGAACTCTTGAAGGTTTACTACGAGAGCTTGTTCCTGGAACCGGCAATCGCTTCAATCTAGTCAGGGTCTTCCAGATCCGGATGACAGGGTCCCTTCCAGGTGTATCGTACTTACCGCTACCGGTGGCCCAAGACAGTAAATACTCAACCTTCGGTAGTCCCGTAAGTTCGGTGATCGGCAGAAGAGCTCGTCCGCAAGCGCTCGCTTCGGATTCTCCTGCCGTTGGTGATTCTGGGATAGTTCGTCGGCAGGCCCCCCCAGATTCACATAGACCGTCTGACCCAGGGGCGTTTCCGGCCCTTGGATCGCATTTGCTCTGATCCCAGGACATTCATAGGATGG
>DAOVHV010000039.1 GCA_030671645.1 bacterium
CCGGCATCTTCTTTCGCTGATCAACGACATTCTCGATCTGTCGAAGATCGAAGCAGGTAAGATGGAATTGGAAATCGTTGATGTGGACGTCTCGCGGTTGATCTTCGAAAGCCTGATTTTCGTTCAAGAGAAAGCGCATCAGCATCGACTCGAGCTTGTTACGGATCTATCAGAAGACGTCAACGCGCTGACAATCCAAGCGGACGAACGAATGCTGAAACAGGTCCTCTTCAATCTCTTGTCCAACGCGACTAAGTTCACACCGGATAACGGAACAATCACTGTGGAGGGCCGAATTCATGGGAGCGATCTGTTGGTGCGCATTCGCGATACAGGCATTGGGATGAAACCCGAAGATCTGTTGCGTGTGTTCGAGGAATTCAAGCAGCTTGACGCGAGCTACGCCAAAACCCAACAAGGAACCGGACTTGGACTGGCGTTAGCCAAGCGTCTCGTCGGATTACATGGAGGGCGAATTTGGGCGGAATCCGAAGGAGAAGGAAAAGGGAGCACGTTTACATTCGCGCTTCCGCTACAACACCTTAATCGAAAGGAGGGTAGGGAATGACCCATCGGGTTTTGGTCGTTGAGGACAATAAGGCGAATCTCGAGTTGGCGACAGATCTTCTGGAAGTGGCGGGCTTCGAGGTTCTGCAGGCGCCGACCGCGGAAATTGGCATCGATCTAGCTCGGTCACAGATCCCGGATCTGATCGTGATGGACGTTGGCTTGCCGGGCATGGATGGATTGGAGGCAACACGGATTCTCAAAGCCGATGCAGTTACTCAGAGCATTCCTGTGCTCGCTACGACTTCGCATGCCATGACAGGGGACCAAGCGAAAGCGCTGGCGGCGGGTTGTGACGGTTATCTCACCAAGCCGATCAACACGAGGACGTTCGCCGATACAGTAATAAGGTTCCTTCCTGCCGTACCGAAGGAATGAATCCCGCTCAAGACGTGGCCACATTAGGCGAATTGTAACAAGGAGCGTCCAGAGGGAGGAAACGTGATCTATCAAGAAAACCGAGTTTGCCGATGGACAGCTATTTTGTGCCTGGGAATCGCTCTTGCCCTCTACAGCGGAGCATCAATCTCAGCCGAAGATCCGTTGCTCTTTCTGTCAACTCAATTTACGCCACTGCATGAGGCTGATGCGATGAGGAATGTGATCCTCGCAGGCTTTGTGGAGTCTGTTGACTTCGAGCCGTACGACAACGAAGTATTCATGGATCTCATCCTAGGAAGAACAGTGGAGTCCGTCGATCCGGAATTAATCGGAGCCCTTCACGGGGACTTCGTTGCATTGCACAAAGTAGAGGTCCTGTCTCCAGTGGATGATGTCATTGCGTCCCTGTCCGACAGGGATTTCATCGAAGACTTCATCGTGTTGGGGAAACTAGGAGGGGAAACCAACTTCTTCGTTCCTTGGATTCACGCAACGTACCTAATGGTGGCGGATGTTCGAGCGCTCGCACATCTTCCTGACGGTGCTGACTTGATGCGCCTGACTTACGCCCAGCTGGCGCAGTGGGGCAAGAACCTGACGGATGCGACCGGCGAGAAGTTGCTGGGTTTTCCCGTAGGAACCAAGGGCCTGATGCATCGATTCCTTCAAGGATATCTCTATCCGTCCTATACCGGCACGATGGTGGCCGGGTTCCGCAGCAACGAAGCGGTGGCGATGTGGGATGACTTGCGCGCCCTCTGGCAGTATGTCACGCCTCGTTCATTGACGTTTACGCGAATGGATCAAGCGTTGCTGTCCGGTGAAGTGTGGGTCGCTTGGGATCATACAGCGCGTGTGATTGACGCACTGTGTGAGCGTCCCGCTGATTTTGTGGCTTTCCCTGCGCCGACCGGTCCGATGGGCCGAGGATATATAGCCGTTTTGGGCGGCCTAGGAGTCCTTGATGATGGGATTCGTCGCGACGAGGCCATTGAACTGATCGACTATCTCACGCGTCCCGATACGCAGCTTCTCATACTGGAAACGACTGGATTCTTCCCGGTAGTTCGACTCGATGAGGCAGCTAAACTGGAGCCTGGCTTGTCGCTTCTTGAGACGGCCGTTTCTGCGCAGGCGTTGGCGGTAGATGCTCTTCCAAGCCTGCTGCCGGTAGGTCTGGGTGAATACTCGACCGACTTCAATCTTGTCTATCTCAACACGTTCACGCAGATCGTGCTGCGTGGCAACGATATCCGAACAGTGCTTGGCGCGCAGGCATCCGATCTTCAGGACGTGCTGAACGCCGCCAATGCTCCTTGCTGGTCGCCGGATGAACCAAGCGACGGAGCCTGCACTGTGGAGTGATTTATGAGGAATCCTCGGCTGCGAATGACGTTGATTCTTCTCGCAACCTTCTCGGCCCTGATTGTTGCAGGCAACTGGTATATATGGTCGACGCTGCGTCGTGTTGGGGAAGCGTTACCCGTTACAACCCTGTCGGAGCATCGAGGGATGTCGTCCCTGATCCAAGGGTTGTCCGAACTCATAACCAACCTTGACGCCGTACGGATGGCTCCTTCGGAAAGACGATGGCGCGACTTCCGCGTATCCCTGGATATCGCCTTTGGATTGAGCATGAGCTATCTTGAGGATCTCCCGGAGTTGGCGGGAGGGAGCCGCGACGTTGTGCGGAGCGAGGTCAACGAGATCCTACCCGTCTTGGATGAGATCGTAGCGGGTGCACCGGACATCAACGAAACGATCGCGTTGGCCCAACATGCACGCTTGCGGGACGTCATTAGACTGCTGCGAGATGACTATCTGCTGGCGAACCACAACGCGTTCATTGCCTTAACGAAACAGACGCTGCAAATCCGGAGATTGCGGTTAAGCAGTCTCATTCTGACGTCTTTGACAGTTTCTTCATTAGGAGCGCTCGTCCTTCTCATCGTCAGGCAGCGAAAGGTAATCGGCCTGCTTAATGTCGCCGAGAATGCGGTTCGAAGGAGTGAGGAGCGGTTCTCGCTGGCAATGCAGGGAGCCAATGACGGACTGTGGGATTGGGATCTGCGCACCAGCGACGTGTATTTCTCGCCGCGCTGGAAATCGATGTTCGGATACAAAGACTCCGAACTGGAGAACAGCATCGAAACTTTCCGTAAGCTCATCCATCCCGCTGATTGCGATGCGGTTCGTGTGGCAGAAAAGGCGTACGTGCACGGTTCTTCCGAGGAGTATCGTATCGAACTTAGAATGCGTCACAAGAACGGGCAGTACATTGATGTTCTTTCGCGAGGATTCTTGGTTCGGGATCTTACAACGGAAAAACCGATCCGCTTTGTGGGGACGCATGTCGACATCACCGAGCGAAATCGGGTGCGAAGGGAGTTGCGGCAAGCCAAGAACGCGGCTGAAGCAGCCAGTAGTGCCAAGAGTTCGTTTCTTGCCAACATGAGTCACGAGTTGCGCACGCCGCTCAATTCGATTATCGGATTCTCCGAGGTCTTGTTTGACAAGACGTTCGGCGATATCAACGAGAAGCAGAAACGCTATCTGCAGCACATCTTAACCGCCGGGCGGCACTTGCTGTCGCTGATCAGCGATCTTCTTGATCTATCGAAGATTGAGGCCGGGAAGATGGAGCTTGAACCGTCGCATTGCGAATTGGAGGGACTCATCCGTGACAGCCTGGTGCTGATCCAAGAGCGTGCTACGCTGCATGCACTGCATGTGGATTTTCAGTTCGTTGGCGGTGGCGGAACCGGCATTCTTGCCGACGAGCGCAAGCTAAAGCAAATCCTGTTCAATCTGCTCTCCAATGCAGCGAAATTCACACCGGATGGCGGATCCATCAGTGTGGAGGCAGAGTATGGGAAGGATGAGATCGTCATTCGTGTGTCGGATACAGGAATCGGTATCGCTGGCGAAGACCTTGAGCGAGTCTTTGAGGAGTTTGAGCAGATCGACTCTAGCTACGCGAAGACTCAACAGGGAACGGGCCTTGGGCTGGCTCTAACCAGACGATTGGTGGAGTTGCACGGCGGTCGAATTTGGGCGGAATCCGAAGGGGCTGGGAAGGGAAGCACATTCACATTCACACTTCCTATTACAGGCGTAGAGGCGGAGGAACGAGAGGACTAGAGATGCCGCACCGAATACTTGTTGTAGACGATGAAGCCATCAATCGCGAGCTTCTTGAGGCGATTCTCACTGGGTTTGGTTACGAAATCGAGACGGCAGCCGACGGATTTGAAGCCCTGGCCAAGCTAAGATTGGACATCGATCTGGTACTGTGCGATCTGATGATGCCGGGAATGGATGGATTCGAAGTCGTTCGGAAGATCCGAGAAGACCCCGACAACGCCGACGTTCCCGTCTGCATGGTGACCATTCTTTCCGGCACGGAGCAGCGACTGCGCGCCGTCGCTGCCGGCGCGAACGATTTCATCGCCAAGCCGGTGGATCGGCTGGAAGTAGAGGTGCGCGTCCGTGCTTTGTTGAAGATCAAGGAAGCGCAAGATGCACTGAAACGCTATCAGTCGGGACTTGAAGAAACCGTCGAGCGGCGGACAACGGCCCTGCGCGAAGCGTTGCAAGAGATGTCGGCGGCCCACCGCGAAACCTACGAAGCTCATGTGGAGACGATCGAGCGACTGGCAGTGGCTGCGGAATACAAGGACGAAGATACAGCCAACCACATCTCTCGCATGAGCCAATATGCGCACATTGTTGCGCGCGAGTTGAAGCTGGCGCCCAAGCAATGCGAAATCATTCTTCATTCCAGTCCCATGCACGACGTCGGCAAGCTGGGGATTGCGGATGCCATTCTCCTCAAACCTGGGAAGTTGGACGCCAATGAGTGGGAAATCATGAAGACGCATACCACCATCGGCGGACGCATTCTTGAGGGCTCATCCTCCGAGTTGCTGAAAACTGGAGAAGTCATCGCGATGACGCATCACGAGAAGTGGGATGGGTCGGGGTATCCGAGCGGTTTGTCAGGGGATGGCATTCCCATCGAAGGCCGCATCGTGGCCATTGCTGATGTGTTCGATGCCCTGACGTCGCGGCGGCCCTACAAAGAGGCGTTCTCTGTTGAGAAATCACTGGAAATTGTCAAGGAAGGGCGGGGCTCGCACTTCGATCCGGCTGTTTCCGATGCTTTCACGAATCGCCTTGACGCTATTCTCTTGAAAAAGAAAGAATACTCGGATTAGGTTGGATGCAACGTCATCTGCGCTATGGAGGCATGATGCTAAACGAATCAACAAAAGCGCTTGAGAGCGAGTTCAGAAATCTTGCGAGCGCATTTCATGGGATGATCGAATGGAAATGGGATGGGCGGTTCAAGACGGCGCTTGCTGAATTCTCAGCCGACATGAAAGACGAAGTGCTTGGGATCCTCGAGCAACACCTCATTTCTACATGGGATTCATCCAACGTAAAGGAAGCGCCGGATGTGGTTCAGGAGATCACGAAAAGCCTTGGCGGCCTCATGTCCGGTCAACTGCTCTTGCTTTCAGACTCGAGGCAACCGGCTTGCATCTTCTGCGCTTGGTGGCCTTGGGGTAGCGGTACGAAGATCTCCATCCGAATTGCTCCGTTTGCCAAGGATCTCACCGACGAAGAAGCATCCGCATTGACAACCGTCTTTCGTGGTTGGTTCAAGATCTGATTGGCGCACTGCAATGTGGCGTGCTAACTTCCGTCCGCCGTCAGTGCTGTGTTCGCTTGTGCTCGTACATCCGTTCGTCAGCGTATGAGAGCGCATCCTCGATCGTTACGCCGGCTGCTGGATCCCAGTGAGCGCTTCCGAGGGCGAGAATCACCGGAAAGTCAAACTTCGTACCGCTTGCATTCATTTCATCGATCGCCCCAAGAATTCGATGACGTGCCGCATCCGCTTCGCCAGGAGTTTCCGGGAACATGATGAGGAATTCGTCTCCTCCGTACCGTACGACCACATCGGTCTCACGGACGTTGGCGCTAAGTATCGCTGTCACTTCTACCAGGACCTCATCTCCGACCTTGTGTCCGTAGGTGTCATTGATCTGCTTGAACCGGGTAATGTCAATCATCAAGAACGAGATCGGATGCTTGTAGCGTCTGGCACGTGCTTCCTCATCGGCAATCGTCCGCTCGAAGTAGTGGCGATTGCAGGCTCTTGTCAAGGGATCGTATTTTGCGAGGAATTCGATGTGGCTTCGATACTCGGCGCGAAGCACACGAAAGCGTGCGTAGAACCAAGAGATGCCGGCGGCGAGCACGATAAGAAAACCTTGCGTGAGTCTCCACAATCTTCGAATCGACGTCTCAATAGCCGAAAGAACGCTTGCAGGGACGAACGAAATGAGTTTCCAAACATCTTTATCCTCTTGATCCGCGAATTCGTGTTCATCGAACGCGCTTGCCCGTAGTCCTTCATCCATAGGATGGAGTGTTATGAACGTGAAGAGACCTGAATCGAGGCGGAATTGCCCTTCCGCGTTCGCTGTGAGTTGTTCCCATGCTCCGGGGAAGCTCGTGTCTACCGTATGAACGCCGGTGCCGTAGTACACAAAGCCCCATTCAACAGAGGGGGCGGGCCCCCATAGCCAGTAGCTTTCCCAGTTGGCCAAGAACGTCTTTTGGTCAGTTCCTTCGATGGCACGGCCAAGTGCCTCGAAAAGATTCTCGCCCAGATAGTTGAGGATGACGATACCTCGAGGCTGACCGGCATCATCGTAGATCGGTGTCGCGAAACGGATCGTCGGCTTACGGGGCTCCTCAACGACACCTTGCTCCATATTGAGATCGAACGGAGACAAGAAGATCTCGCCGTCCTCTAGGGAGATGGTCTGCATGAAGTAGTAGAGCCCTCCCTTCGGCTGAAGGTTCTCTGAGGACACAATTGCAGGATCGCCTCTGTTGAAGTCGACCCGGACAATTTCCATCCCCAGCACGTCCAGGAATCGGATTTGATCGTAGATGCCCTTTTCTTGGGCCATGGAGAGGTACTCATCAGCGACTTGATCAAGCAGCTGCTCATCCTCGGTTTCCAGGTAGAAGTGGAGTTCGTTCTGGTTGGCGAGAAACAGCAAATCCGAAGTGATGGAACCAAGCTCGCTGTGAATAATCTCGTGTTGAAGATCGAGAACGCGATAGGCTGACCGTGAGATCGTGTCGAGTCGGTCAGAAATCTGGTTTCTGGACACGAACTCGACGACAACAATCGAGAAGACAGCGATCACTACGGACAACGCAATCGCGCGTAAAGCAATGGCTCGTAATCGGTCACTCCGTTGCGGTTTCATCATCATTCCGTGAACACATGACAAGCATAACGAGATGCGCGCTTGAAGTGAAACGTCCCGCGGCACGGAATGCTGCGGGACGTACACTGTTTCATGAATCGGTACGAAGGTTGGCTCTCGCTACTTGTCCTTCTCGGGTTCTACAAACGTTCCGTGGCCGAGAATGTCTGCGATATTGGCCTTGGGATCGATGACCGGCTCGATCAGCGGTGTGCCCGCGGTCAGCAACGTGGTCACGCCGGGGCCGTGGCCCGAGAGCAGGCAATCCGAGTGTACGACGATGCCGATGGTAATCGATCCTTGCCGATAGGTACGGCCGAAACGATTGTCGTGATCCATCAAGGCAACGAAGTCGCCGAAGCGGATCTTGTCCAGACCGTACTTCTGAACGGTCTCGGGATCGCTGGTCATGATGTCGTAGTCTCCTGTGCCCGGCATGTTGGCGCCGACGCCGGACCCCATGCAGTCGGCCGGGACGAGCGTGGTAACGGGAACGCTGAGCTTTCCATCATGGTCTTGGATATTCATGTTTTGCAATAGATGTGGATCC
>DAOVHV010000023.1 GCA_030671645.1 bacterium
AGGGTCACGAAGTACGTCGATCCCCCCGTCTTCTGTACCTTTCGTGTAAACACATTCCCTCCAGATAAGCAACGACGATACTATATCCTATAGCAATCTACGGACCGGAGCAATTAGTTGTATAGAAACTCAAACAACTACGCAGGACGCATACATTTCTGCAATTCCTTGCCAAACGCTCGTTTTCGTGGAACGGAATGAATAGTATGGCGTCGGTAGGGAAAACAGGGTGATGTATGCAAGAGATTGGATAGGCACTCATTCTAGTTGCAGGTGTCGGGCATTGTCTTGACGCTCGTCGGGTTGATGATCAAGAAGCGGAAGAATGCAAACCAGCTAAGTTCACGCGAACTGAGCCGGTTTCTTTGTGATCGCTTCGTCTAATCGATTTTGATCTCCGGAGCCTGCGCAATGATACCTGCTTGCATAAGAGATTTGGTTTCGGCTTGCGCATGGAGAATCTTGGCTTCGGCCTCCGCCCGCAGTTCGTCTGCGGTGAGAATGCGTCGAGCGATGCCCTGCTCAATGGCCTTCAGACCGACTGCCACGGCCTCGTTGATGAACACGTCGGTCTCCATCATAGTGGGGACGATGTACTTCTCGTTCAGACCCCTATCCTCGGCCGTTTTGGCGATGGAATAGGCGGCGGCAATGGCCATTTCATCGGTGATCGTCTTGGCGAACACATCCAGGGTGCCGCGGAATATACCCGGGAATCCGAGCGAGTTGTTGATCTGATTGGGGAAATCCGAGCGACCGGTGCCCACGATGCGAACGCCGACTTCCCTGGCTTCCCACGGCCAAATCTCAGGGATCGGATTGGCCATCACAAAAGCAATGGCGTCCTTGTTCATAGCAGCGAGCCATTCCTTCTTGATGGTGTCCGGTCCCGGCTTGGATGCCGCGATCAGAACATCGGTTTCAGCGATGGCTTCCGCCGTGCCGCCGGTGCGTCCTTCGACATTCGTTTCCACCGCATACTGCCACTTGTAGGGATTGTTCTCTTTGTCGGCTTCTAGGTCCTCGCGGCCTTGATGAAGAATGCCCCTGGAATCGACCAGGATGATGTTGCCGGCCGGCACACCGGCGCGGATAAGGATGCGTACGAATGCGATGTTGGCGGCGCCTGATCCGATAACGGAGTACACTACCTTGTCCAGATTCTTGCCCACCAACTTGAGTGCATTGATGACGCCGGCCAGTGTAATGGAGGCCGTTCCTTGCTGGTCATCATGCCACACCGGAATATCGAGTTCTTCACGCAATCGATCCAAGATATAGAAGCACTTCGGGTTCGAAAAATCCTCCAGGTTGATGCCTCCAAAACCGGGTGCCATCCACTTAACGGCCTGAATGATTTCTTCGGGCTCCTGGGTGTCGAGCACGATCGGGAATGCGCCGACGCCGCCCAGATACTTGAATAGAAGCGCCTTGCCCTCCATCACCGGGAGGCAGGCCATGGGGCCGATGTTGCCGAGTCCAAGCACGCGCGATCCATCCGACACGACAGCCACAGCGTTGGCCTTGTTGGTGTACTCGAACGCCATGGCCGGATCTTCCTGGATTTCTCGGCACGGAGCCGCCACGCCCGGCGTGTACCAAATACTGAAGTCATCGAAGCTGTTGATCGAGCATTTCAGTGCTGTTTCGACCTTGCCTCGATAAAACGCGTGCATGCCCGGAGCTTTCTTCCCGGGCAGTTTCGTTCGCGCAATGCGTTCTTCAGCCGTCAGATTGTTTTCCGACACCATTTGTGCTCCTTTGGACGATCGAGGCGGCTAGCCGGCCTCGATGCGTGCCATGACTGCCTTCATGTTTTCAGCGATTGTCGGTTCGAGATCTTTGTAAAGGTTGCCTCCGACCGAATCCATCGTGACAAGTAAGGGACCGAAATCCTTCACTTTGAAGAACCAGGCTGCTTCCGGCATGCCCAATTCTTCCAGCCATTCCACTCCCTCGACGGATTCGATTCGCTTGGCAGCCAGCGCACCCGCACCGCCTGTGTACTGGGTATATACGGTGCCAACGGACTCCAGAGCAGCCTGTGTGCGATCGCCCATGCCTCCCTTGCCGATGATGATGGGGGGGCGGAACGTCTCCAGGTACTTATCTTCGAAGAGCTCCATGCGAATCGACGTGGTGGGGCCGGCGGCGATGACCTTCCAACCGCCATTTTGCTTTGACACCACAGGGCCGCAGTGGAACAAAGCCATCTGAGAGGGGTCAAACGGGATGTCCTTGCCGGATTCCTGTGCTTCCAACATCAGCAAATGCGCCTCGTCACGGGCCGTGAAGATGCTTCCGGTAAGAAAAAGGATGTCACCGACGCGTAGTTGGCGCGCTGTAGCGCCGTCGATAGGTAAGGAAAGGTCGCGCTTCATCGGCTGATCACCTCGGCGATTCCATCTGCATTCAAGCGCACACGAGCGCGTCGATCGGCCCAACATTGTACGAGAATGCCCAGCGGCAGGGATGCTGGATGCCGATGCGCGTACTCCACGTGCACGGCAAGACAAGTTGTTTCGCCGCCTACACCCATGGGTCCCACGCCGGTCATGTTGACGAGCTCCAGCAGCTCGCGCTCCAATTCGGCCGCTTCAGGGACTGCATTTCTCGATCCGATTTCTCGAAGCACGGCTTTCTTGCCCAGCTTCATGGCGATGTCGGCGCCTCCGCCGATGCCCACGCCGAGGATGGTGGGCGGACACGGCCAGCCCCGGCATGACACGATGTGCTCGACCACGGCTCTCTTGATGCCCTTCATCCCCACACCCGGCGCCAGCATCTTGAGCGCAGACATGTTCTCGCTGCCTCCGCCCTTGGGCAGGATGGAAATCAAGACGTCGTCGCCGTCGACAAGCTCCCAATGGATGAGAGGCATGAAGCGGCCCGAATTGTCTCCCGGGTTTTTGCCTGTGAACGGATCCACCGTATTGGGGCGAAGCGGAACGGTAGCGGTTGCTTGGATCATGGCTTCACCGATCCAGTGCCTCAAATCCTTGAGAAACGGGCTGTTCACACCGGCTTCCACGAAGAATGTCTGAATACCGGTGTCTTGACACATGGGGATGGAACCATCGCGAGCGATCGCGACGTTCTCCAGGATGGCGTCCAACTGGGCTGCGCCCATTGACGAGGTTTCGCGTTCTCGTGCTTCTTGAAGTGCGTTCACTACATCTTGTGGCAATACCGTGACTGCCTGCTTGAGCGCGACCAGCAACGCCTCCTGAATGGTCATCGATCCCATCGTAGCTCCTTCTGCCTTGCCCGGATATCTCCGGTCGAGGGTCTGTCGAACTGATTCTTTCGCATGACTGGGTCGTTGTACAAGTCGAGAGTGTCGGACGTGTTTCGCCCACGCAGCAGCCGGCCACGATTTCCTTGCCTGGACAGAGATCCGCGTGCTTGGGACCCGCTCCGTGGCAAATCCTCATCTCGCAAGAAGCGGACGAGGCGGTGCCAAAGGATGCTATATTCGGCGTTCAGCTGCTTCGCCCGATACTCGTGGATTCTTAGCGCCCTTCTTCGATTGACAATGAAGGACCATACGTCATGCATCAGATGGCTTCAAGATCCCTAGAATATATTGATCCTGCGAGGATCAAGCTTGGAACGTGCGTGTGTGTAGGCTTCATCCAAGCGGTTGATTTCGAGCATGGGGTTTCGTATTTTAATCATCAATGCCATGACGACGAAGGAGAAGGGATTGGACCAAGGAATGCGAGAGGCTTCGTTGGCAAACGCCGGCCCAGTTGTGTTGTTGATCCGCGATGGCTGGGGTATCGGAGAAGATGGACCCGGAAACGCGGTACTGGCTGCGCACACACCTATTGCGAACTCCCTACTTGGCCGCGCCGCCCACTCGGTGCTCGATGCAGCAGGGGAAGGTGTGGGGCTGCGAGCCGGCGTCATGGGATCCTCCGAGGTCGGGCATCTGAACATGGGTGCCGGTCGGATTGTCAAGCAGGAGATGGTGCGCGTCGACGAAGCCATCGCCAACGGAGCGTTCTTCCAATCCGACAGGTTCCGGTCGCTGGTCGATAACTGCTTGAAGCACGGCTCTGCATTCCATCTCATGGGGTTGGTTCAGGATCAAGGCGTGCATGCCGATCAGGCCCATCTGTACGCGATTCTGAGATATCTTGCCGCGCAGAGAGTGCGCGAGATCTTCGTTCACTTCTTCAGCGACGGACGGGATACGGCTCCGCGCAGCGCACTCCGTTTCCTTGCTCAGCTGGAGGATGTGCTTGCGGAAATCGGCACTGGCGCAATCGCATCGGTGATGGGCCGGTACTATGCTATGGACAGGGTTTTGAACTGGGATCGAACGGAAGCAGCATTCCGTGCTCTAGTGTTTGGGGAAGGCAAGTGCGCGTCCTCCGCCAAGGGCGCCATTGAGGAAGCCTACGCGCGTGCAGACGCCGGGATCAAGAACGAAACCGGCCCGTTGGAATTGGACGAATTCATTTGTCCTACGGTCATCGTGGACGCCACGGGAGCTCCCATCGGCATCATTCGAGACAACGACTCGGTCCTACATTTCAACTACCGTCAGGATCGTACGATCCAGCTGTCAATGGCATTCTGCGATGAAGGATTCGCCTCGTTCGATGTCGGTTCTCGCCCGAACGTTTCCTATGCGGGGTTAACGAAGTACTACGATGAGTTTCCGTTCAATATTCTACCTCCGCTCTCCATGGATGCATTGCTGGGAGGAGTTCTCGCGGATCGCCGTATGCGCCAACTGAGGATCTCCGAGTACCAGAAGTACCGGCACATAACCAGCTTTTTCAACGGCAAACGGATTGAGGCATTTCCTTTCGAGGATCGTGTGTTGATCCCAAGCATCACGATCCCCGAAAACCTGAAGCCTGAGATGAGCGCCTTTGACACGACGAAGCTGGCTATCGCCGCGATCCTAGACGGGCGCAAAGGTTTGCGCGCTGAAGCGGCGCCGGTCGATGGTCTTACGTGTAGTTTCTGTAAGGAGGCAACCGCGGACTCCGATCTTGAAGGAAACGAGTATGGCTTCATCGCAATCAACCTGGCGAATTGCGACATGGTCGGGCATACCGGCGTCTTTGAGGCTGCAGTCAAGGCGGTGGAAGTGGTCGATATCTGTACCGGCATGATCATTGATGCCGTGAGGAGTGCCAACGGCATCATCCTGATCACTGCCGACCATGGCAACGTGGAAGAGATGCTGGACCGTGACGGCCACACGAAGACGGCGCATTCCCTGAACGATGTCGATGCCTTCTTGATTCCGCGTAGCGGCGAATCCGTTGAACTACGGCCACACGGGATTTTGTCCGACATCGCTCCCACGATCCTCGATTTGCTCGGCATCGAGCCTCCGTCCGAAATGACGGCCGATTCGCTGATTAAACGGGGAGCGTAAGTCGCAACACACTTAAAGTGGATGGAAAAGAAGCTCCACGAGATCACGGATGCCCCTGAAGACCTATCGGCGGATCTAGACATCTATTCCTGCCTGTCACCGTCCATGAGAGACGTTTTCTATGATCGAAACGAACGAACAACACATCCTCGATCTCCTTCAGAATGTGCTTGCTGTCGATTGCACGCCCCTTGATTCGGGCGACCACACGATTAGCCTTGTTCCCGCTCTCTATTGTAGGGCCTGACATTCTTCGCGATCCTGTGTGTTCGGCGAACGGGTGGCCGGGCAAAGAGGGTTGGGCCGGTGCAGAGGACGGGTTCTTCCGATGTTGCTCTGGTACCACAACTGGGCACCGAAGTTCGGTTCGTAGAACGAGCGAGACCGCCTGCTTGCGCAATTGAGGGAAAGCGTAACTTATGGAATCGTCAAGCCATACAGCCATATCCTGCCCTGTCTAAGTCCTTCCGTTTGCCCAGTCATTAGCTTCCGAGTGTGGAGGTGCCTAGAGGTCTGGCACGTGTGCGACATTCCGCAGTTCGGCCGTGGCGCGCGATTCCCTGAGCAGCTGGAGCATCTGATCCTAACATCTGCTATGCTATTTCGGTTTTCGACTTTGTGGGATTGGGAGGGTCGCGTGATGTTCAAAGAGATCTCGCCGTTGGATGGACGATATGCCGCCACGTTGTCGCCGCTGGGAGATTGCTTCTCCGAGTTTGCCTTGGTTCGTGAGCGTTGTGACGTCGAGTTGCTCTACCTGAAAGTGCTCGATTCTAAGAACGTCTTCGCCGCGTTGACCCAAGACGAGATTGCTCGCATCAATGGTGCCGTGGCCGCATTCAGCGAAAGCGATTTCGCACGGGTGAAGGAGATCGAGGCCGAGACGAATCACGACGTGAAGGCATGCGAGCTGTTCCTGCGAGAGAAGCTGAAGCTGGCATATCCCGAGATGATTCACTTCGGCCTGACGTCGGCTGACGTCAACAACCTTGCCTATGCGCGGATTTTGATGCGCTATCGGGACGAGCATCAGCTGCCGCAACTTCGCAAGCTGATCCGAACAATGGCCGATCTTGCCGATGCCTGGAAAGCGATTCCGTTCCCGGCACATACACACGGTCAACCGGCCAGCCCCACCACGGCGGGCAAGGAGATGGCCGTGTTCCTGGCCCGCTTGCTTCGACAGGCTCGGCAACTGGAAGAACTTCGCTTCCGCGGCAAGCTGAACGGCGCCACCGGCACCTACTCTGCACTTGTTGCAGCCGCACCCGACGTGGATTGGCCGGCGTTCTCCAAAGGCTTTGTCGAAGACTTGGGATTGGAATGGAATCCGTGCACCACGCAGGTCGAAGGCGGTGATTCACTTGCCGAATACCTCGCCATCACGATCCGGATCAACAACATCGTGCTCGACCTGGATCTCGATCTGTGGCAGTACATCTCGCATGGCGAGATCGTGCAGAAGGCAGTTCTTGGAGAGATCGGTTCTTCGGCCATGCCACACAAGGTGAATCCTATTCGCTTCGAGAACAGCGAGGGCAACATCACGATCGCCAATGCCCTATTGCCGGCGATAGCCGACAAGATTGCGCAGTCGCGCATGCAGCGCGATCTGTCCGGCTCGACTGTCCAGCGAAATGCCGGTGTAGCCTTAAGCCACAGCTATCTGGCTCTTCAGCAGACGATGCAGGGCTTGAACCGCATCGATATCGATCGCAACGCCGCCCTGCACAACGTGCAGGCGCACCCGGAAGTGCTGTCCGAAGCAGTTCAAACAATCCTTCGAGCAGAAGGTGTCGAGAACCCGTACGAACTCCTCAAGACATTAACACGCGGTCAATCGTTGTCGATTGAAGATCTGCAAGCCTGGATCGACGAGCTGGAGATTGCGGATTCCGTCAAGGCCCGACTCAAGATGCTCAAACCGGTAGAGTACATCGGTTTAGCCGAATCGATCTGCGAGGACGTCGTCCGCGAAGCACAGGATTGGCTGAACGCCTAGACCGTCAGCCCTTCTCGCAAACGCGAACCAAGAACGATTGCAGAGCATTCGGGCTACTCGTACAACTCCGTCCCGACGTAGAACTCCGACCAGGCGAACCAGTATGAAGGCGTCGCGGGGATCTCTTCCAGGGACTCTCCCTCCAGTGGGCCCGTAAGCGCGACACCATCCCACGACCAACGCGTCCCCGTCTCTTCATCCGAGACCTGTTCGTCGCTGCGGGCGAACGTCAAGACACGGCTCCCCACCCTGCGATTGAAGAAGCGGATCACGCGCGAGACAGGATCGACGAGCACCACGATCGATTCGCCGCCAACCAGATCGTTGACGACGCCCAGATCGTCGAGGCGTACCTCGGTGTAGGCCTTCGGCTGTCCGTCGACAACGATCCCCATCACCAACTCCCGCTCCGGTAGACGCCGGTCGATGATTGTCGGCGATTCGATGTTCCGATCGACGGAGCCCTGGGCGATTTCGCCATACAGCGAGAGTTCAGGGAATGAGCATCGCATGCCGACAGCCGCTCTTCGTGTCGGATCGACGTAGACCAGCGTCTCGGGATAGGCGGCCTTCCACTCTCCGTACTCGACGATGTCCGCTGGGATCAGAGCCAGCGGCTTGTGGTCGATCCCGAGGGGACCGTCCGCTAGCCACGCAATCGGCTCGCCGGTGAGTTGCTGCCAGAGGGAGAGTGTCGCTGGATCGAACATGACCAAGTTGCGCAGATAGAGTCCGGCGGTCGCGAAGGTCAGCACGATTCCGTCGACTAGTGGGCGTTCGAAGACAAGGGCCGAGTAGCAGAGAGGACAGAACGTCACCGCGACGGGAATGTCTCCAAAGACGTCGTTGACGATGTGGAATCGGGGCGGACCGAGAGCCTCGAGCGGGTAGGCCCTAGCGCTCCCGTTCAGTTCCAACCCCAACACGAGATCATGGTCATCCCAAGTGCGGTCGGCTTGATCGATCGCCTCGTACAAGGGGAAATCGACCAGGCAACCGTAGCCGTTGCGAATATGAAGAACCCGCACATCGAGGTCGGATCGATACTCGAGTGTCCCACTCGCCGATACGTTCACGTCTTCCGATGAGGCCCAAACTGCTGAAGAGACGAGCAAAGCAGCCACCACACACGTCAGTTGCAGGCCGATCCTCAGACTCCTCGATTCGTAAGTTCTCAACATCGACCGTTGCCTCCTCTCCGCGGGGAATGGTGCAGGAACCATTCTAACCCGCCAGTCTCGCATGGAGAAGCCGCTGCAGATTGAGTGAGTACTTGCACCGCTCCCTGCCCGGCGTCCGGCTTCCGGCGAAGGGACAGTTCTCCGGACGACCTGCAGGGAACGCCACGCCACCGATCTTCATTGTGCGGTGAGGTGGCCTCGGGGGCGTTGTAGCAGTAGAATCTCGAATCCATGGATCGTCGAGATCCCGGTGAGAGCCGCAGACGAATCCCTCCGCGAGAGGGTTCGACGGCATAAGGATGTGAGCATGGCCAGGTTGCCAGATATCAAGACGGCCCGAAGTCCCCGTAACTCGGAGCAGCGCCGCATCCGATACGCGTTCACCCTCCTGGTGGTCGTCTCACTGGTGGCCTTGGCAGGCTTCGCTTTACTCACGAGAAGCTTGATCTTCGCGAATCTGGGGCCCTGGAGGCCCACAGTTCTGTTCGCGTTCAGCCTTTTCTTTGCTGCGCTTTCCTACAAGGGAGCGGACACGGCGATGTTCGGTGCCTATGTCATGGCGTACTTCGTTTCAACCCTGTCGCGGAGTGCGTCGCCCGCGCAAGGAGAGCCACGAGAGAAGATCTGGGGATTGCAGCCGTATCTCCGGCAACACCGGGGGAAAGCGCTGGCTACTTCGGCGGTGGCGTTGGTGTACGGAGCTGCATCGCTCCTGGCCTATCTGGCGTTTCTCATCCTCGGTTCATACGAGTTGGCCGGGATCTTCGACTGGCAACTCGCACCCGCTATCGTCGGCCTGGTGGTCGGCGTTTTGACCCTTGTTGCAGCGGTTCCTGCTGCGCTCGGCAGCATCTCGGCGATGAGAACGTACTTCGCCTCACACCCCACTTCGACTGACCGGGAGATCGATCCGCGCGATGCGTCACCCAACGACCAGCACCGCCCATAGTGACGGGCATTCATGCGGTCCAATCCTTGATGGGAAACCAACTGAGCGGGGTATGCGATGCTCCTCTACTTGATAATGCCTGTCTGCAGCAGTTGACCCATTGCTGGTTTCATACTAACCTTGCAGATTCATGTTCATGACAATGGGGATCTCAAATGAGACGGGCAAGGGTCCGAAGGCGACGTCCACCGCGTCCTCGAGAAGGCCGGTGTATCCGATCAGCATCGCCGCGGAGCTCGCGGGCGTTCATCCACGCACGCTTTACATGTACGAGAAACAGCAGCTTCTCATCCCTGCCCGACGTGGGACATGGCGTTTCTACTCCGAGGATGACCTTGCCTGGATCCGCGTCATTCGCTACTTGTTGCACGAAGGC
>DAOVHV010000026.1 GCA_030671645.1 bacterium
AGGACATTCCTTCAAGCTCTTCGTGCCCTTCATGGTTGGGCGTATTTCGTAATGGAATGCTGGGAAGTGGGCTTCAGACACTCGTCTCAAGAAGAAAGAAACGTTCGGCGGTGAAATCTCGACGGGCCATGTTCCCCAATCGCTGCGCGATGAGCGGTCGTGCCATAGCCTTTGTGGCCGGCAAATCCATACACCGATGCCCGCTTCTCCAGTTCTTTCATGATGGCGTCACGACCAACCTTGGCCAGGATCGAAGCGGCGGCAATATGAAAAGAGCGAGCATCTCCTCGCGTACATTGGATCGACGCCGGAATCGATTCGCCCTCTTCTCCCTCCCTTAGGGAAAGACCTCGATCAAACAAACCAACATCTGCCCTGATGCCATGATCTGGGCCGTTGCCTAGACATCGATAGGATCGAAGGGCAGCAATACGGCAAGACTGCACGATACCCAGGCGATCGATCTCGAAGGCCGAAGCATGGCCGATACCCCAATGCGCCTCTTCCAGGATGCGGTGATAGAGGCGTTCGCGAACCCGTTCGGTCACGCGCTTAGAATCGTTGAGATCGGCGTAGGTCTCAAGGATGGAATTTCGAAGATCACCTGTCGGCAAGAACAATCGGCTCAGTTCGAAGCAGACGCAGGCCACGGTAACCGGTCCGGCCAATGCTCCGCGCCCCGCTTCGTCGAATCCGACCAGGCGCAGGTGCGGCGCATGATTGGGGAGACTTCCTTCGGAATCGGCAAACGAAAGGGGAATCTGGCCGTCGGGAACAAGATCTGGAAATCGATCTTGTTGCGATGCGCTCGAAAATGCACGATCGAATGACAGCAATCTGCGAGCTCGATCGATATTGGCGGATGGGATCCCGGATTTGCCCGCCGATGAGCAGTTCATTCCCCGAAAGCGAAGTAGCCGTTCATAAGACCGAAGCGATCCAACGGCCACACGCGAAGGAAGGGTTCGCCGATGAAATCCCGCTCGTCCACGAATCCCCAATACCGGGAATCCCACGAGTTGTTCGTGTTGTCACCCAGTACGAACCAGTGCCCAGCCGGTACCTCGGTCGGGGTAACGCCGAATCCCATTCGGGGATCGGTGGAGGAGTAGAACCGATCCAACGCAGGATCGGTGAGGCGCTCTCCATCGGCATAGATGTTGCCGCTACGGATGTGAACAGTCTGTCCGCCGACAGCGATCAGCCGTTTGACATACCGCACGCGGCGATCTCGCAGTACAACGCCCACATCTTCCAGTGACAGCATTTCAGCGGTTTTCAGCCCAACGGGAATCGCCGGCGTGCCACTCAACTGCAACGAGATGTTCGTTCCTTCCGGAAGGGTTCGAAGGACATCATCGGCATCGTCCATCGAATAGATGGGCTTGTTATTGACAGCCACCAAGCGGTCGCCGGGGGAGATCCCGTACTCGGCCAGCCGCTCATCCACCGACCGAATTAGGACGGCGTCGGTGTGCCAGAACACCACGATGTCACCCGGCTTTGGATCTCGGAATCGATAAGAGATGCGATCGACAAAGAATGAGTCCCGCGGCTCGATGATGGGAACCATCGACTCCGTCGGCACATGCATGCGAACGGTCACGAAACTCATGACAAGAATGGCGAGAACTCCTGCAACGGCCAGGACCTCGGTCCATTCAAGCACTTCGCTCATCACTTTGCCCGGTCGATAGCCAAGACGATGGGCGAATCGAAGGACAACGGCCGGTTTCTTCTCCCTCTTTCGGGACATAGATCGACTATCGAATACGGCGCAGGCGGCGCATGAAATAGGGGCGAGCCTGGCGGACGTTGCCTTCCTTCACCAGTTCAATCCGCTCAATCTTAGGAGAATGAACGGGATACGTCTTCTCGACACCAATGCCCGAAGAAATCTTCCGCACGGTCACCATTTCTTGCGTGCCGCCACCGGATCGTTTGAGCACAATCCCCTCGAACATCTGAATGCGCTCTTTCGTGCCTTCGGTAATGCGTTCGTGAATGCGAACAATGTCACCAGGGCTGAACGCTTCCCGCTCTTTCAGTTGTTCTTTCTCTATCGCGCGCAGAATGTCGTCCATCTGCTCCTCCTCAACACTCGTTCCGATCTCCGGCCACGCGATCCAACATGATCGCCACTGCCGCTCGAACGGACAGATGATTAAACTCGCTATTCCCCATGATCGGCGGAAGGATGACATCGCAAACATCGATCAGTTCGTCGGTCATTCCCCAGCCGGTCCCAAACAGTATATAGATCGGTTGCGGATCGTTTCTCAATCGGTCCCGCAGTTCGTCGAACGAAACATCCTTCTTGTTCGATCCCCGGGCGGACGTAGCCACCAACAGCGGAGACTGTCCTTCAGCATCCTCGATCCAGTCAATCGTCTCTTCCAGGTCTTCGGCCACGACGACGTATTCCATCGCTTCTCCGCGTCTGCTTGCCTCCCACGCACGTTCACCTTCAGTCCAAAACCCTCGAATCCTCCAAGCGATCGCTTGTTGCGAGGGCAGCGGTGTCACCACAAAATAGCGGTTGACATCGTACGTCCGGGCCGATCGAGCGATGTCGTGCACGTCCATCGAGGTGGTCGAAGTGGCCACGATTTCGCCACGCCGATTCCTCATCGGGAAGTGCAGAAGACCAACGTACAAATTACCCATCTTCGGTTGTTTCCTCAAGGCTCAAGCCAAGCAACTCCGGCCGGTTCCGGGTCGTCTTCTTCCACGCCTCCGCCTCTCGGAACGCCTCAATCTTGGCGTGATCTCCCGACAACAACACCTCAGGCACTCGCAGACCGCGAAACTCCGGAGGCCGCGTATATTGAGGAGCCCCCAATCGCGGCTTCTCATAGAACGAGTCCGATTCGATCGAATCGAACTTCCCGACCACACCCGGGGTCATGCGAGCGGTGGCCTCGACCACCACAGCGGCGGCGGCCTCGCCTCCGGCGAGAACGTAGTCGCCGATGGAAATCTCTTCGTCGACGAATCCGATCACGCGTTCGTCCACACCCTCATAGCGACCGCACAGGAGGATGAGTCCATCAAGTCGCGCCCAGTCGGCAGCGTCGGATTGTCTGAAAAGCCGGCCTTGCGGCGAAAGCAGAATCGTGCGTACATTCGAACCTGAATCCGCCTTGATCGTCTCGATACCGCGCACGAATGGCTCCACCTTCATCAACATACCGGCCCCGCCGCCATACGGCCGATCATCGACAATGCGGTGGGGATCGTCGGTAAACGCTCGCAGGTCGTGCAAACGAACATCGATCAAACCGGCAGCTTGAGCCTGACCGAGAATGCCTACTGAAAGCAAGCCACGAAGTGCACCCGGAAAGATACTGAGTATGTCAAAGCGCATGGCTCATCAGTCGATGATCTCGACGACGACCTCTCGGTCGATCCCCTCGGCGACCGCTTCCAAAAACGTCCGCAGTGCGCTGATGGTTCGCCCACCCTTTCCTAAGACACGGCCTCGATCGTCTTTCCCGATATGCAGAAAGAAGATGTCCACTCGCTTCGTTTCGATGCGATCGATCTTGACCGCATCCGGATCTTCAACCAGCGAGTGGACAAGGAATTGACAAAGGCGGAAAAGCAAGGCTCCTCCTCGTGTCCGCTACGCTTTCGCCGACTTTGTGTCGGACTCGCTATCCGACTCGTTAGCGAGCTCTTCAGAGTTCGGGTCGGCTTCGTCAGCGTCCGCAGCGTCCTCAGCAGTTTCTTCTTCGGCTTCGGACTCGTCAGCTACTTCGGCGGCTTCTTCATCCGACTCAGTATCGGACTTATCTTCCTCTGCCGGCTCTTCTTCAGGGATTTCTTCAACCACCGGCTCTTCAGAGTCGGACTCCTCATCCGACTCGTTGGTGGACCCTTTATCGGACTCGTCATCCGACTCAATAGAGTCGGCGTCCACATCGGTTCCGTCCGCGTCAGCCTCCTCAGCAATTTCTTCTTCGGCTTCGGACTCGTCAGCTACTTTGGCGGTTTCTTCATCCGACTCATCATCCGACCCAATAGAGTCGGCGTCCGCAGCGGCATCTTCTTTCTCACCGGATTCCACGGCTTCAGCTTCAGCAGCCTTTTCCACGGCAGCTTCTGTCGCGGAGGCTTCAACTTCTGCAGTTTCCTCTTCGGCTTCGGACTTGGCGTCCGCGGCCGGTTGCGGTTTCTTCTTCGGCTCGTCGGGCTTCAGTTCCTTGGCCTCGATGGCCACGGTTTTGCCTCGCTTGGCCGCATCCCAAGCCGCCATCACGCCGGCCTTGGAAAGAATGTTGCGCGCGGCGCGCGTCGGCTTGGCTCCATCGAGCAACCACTTCAACGCGGTTTCTCCATCGATCACAAACGTCGGGGGATTCGTCTTCGGATCGTACGGCCCCAGATCGGCCACGACTTTGGCGTCGCGCGGCTTGCGACCGTCAAGAACTACGACTCGGTACGAAGGCTGTCCCTTCCGTCCCACTTTCTTCAAGCGAATCTTTGCTGGCATACCTCACCTCAAACTTCTTTACCTCTCAATCGCGCGGGCTCATTACGACAAACCCATCGCGTCAAGCGGGTTTTTTCCTTTACCTCGGCGTCCGCCGATCATTTTCAAAGCCCGTTTGGCCTCCGCAAAACGTGTCAGGACACGATTGACATCCCGAACTTGGGTTCCGCTTCCACGGGCAATGCGCTTCTTACGACTTCCCCCGATTATAGAGGGGTTCAGGCGTTCTTCCAGGGTCATCGATCTCAAAATCGCCATCGCACGTCTGACCTCGCTCTCATCTTCAGACCCCGCCGCGTTTTTCAGCTTTGCTGCTCCAGGAAGCCGATCGATGATCGATGACAGCGGACCGAGTTTTTGCATCTCTTCCAACTGCTCGAGGAAGTCCTGAAGGGTAAATTGGTTCTTGCGCAGCCGCTGAACGAAAACTTCAGCTTTTTCCTGATCTAACGCTTGCTCGGCTTGTTCAATCAGGGTGAGAACGTCGCCCATGCCAAGAATGCGCTCAGCCATTCTCTCTGGATGGAACGGTTCCAAACCATCCAGCTTCTCTCCCGTTCCCACGAACTTGACCGGACAGCCGGAAAGGTGGCGAATGGAAAGCGCGGCCCCACCACGGGCATCGCCATCCAGCTTGGTGAGAATGACACCGGTCAGACCCAATCGATCGTGAAACGCCGAGGCGATGTTGACGGCTTCTTGCCCGGTCATGGCGTCGGCCACGAGGAGAATCTCCGACGGCTTGGCCACGCACGCGATCTCTTCGACCTCGGTCATCATGTCCTCATCGATCTGAAGACGCCCAGCGGTGTCCACCAACACAACGTCGCACAGCCGTGTCTCTGCCCAATCCAAGCCACGGGCCACGATGTCTGCCGGTTTCGCCCCAGCCAGCGAGAACACGGGAACGTCCGCATCCCGGCCCAGCGCTTCCAACTGATCGACAGCGGCCGGTCGATAGACATCGGCAGCTATCAGCAGGGGCTTGCGGCCTTCTTTCTTCAGCCGTACCGCCAGCTTGGCGGCGCTGGTCGTTTTTCCTGATCCCTGCAGCCCGACCATCAACACCACGGCCGGACACCTCGATAGGTCCAGCGGCGACCGCTTTCCGCCCATGGTTGCGGTGAGTTCGTCACGCACAATCTTGACGACTTGTTGACCAGGCGTCAGGCTGCCCAAGACTTCTTCTCCGACCGCCCTTGCTTTGATGCGCTCGATCAGTTCCTTGACCACCTTGTAATGGACGTCGGCTTCAAGGAGAGCCAACCGGATTTCCCGCAGGGCGGCGGTCACGTCTTCTTCAGACAATGAGCCTTTGCCCCGTAGTTTCGAGAACAGGTCGGTCAGTTTGCTGGTCAGGCTATCAAACATCCTTCTCTCCTTCCTTGTGGCCGTAACGTCGGGCACAGGGCTCGACGCTACACAAGCGGATCAGTTTGCCAAGCATTCTTGCGTTACCTTTGCCAGTGTCACATTCGGGGACAGGCACCTTTTCGTCAAGCCATCAGATCGAAAAGAGAGCCTGTCCCCTTCAACGTCGGGTACAAGCTTCGACGCTACACAAACAGATCAGCCTGCAAGCAGTCTTCCGCGAACCCTGCGGGTTCGTTGGAGAAACAGCCAACTTTGACGCCTCACCGCCTGGATGTTTTCGGGCATTGGCCCCAGGAGTTTGACGCAGTCAAACTCCCGACGAACCCGAAGGGTTCGCAAACTCTGAGGAACTCATCCTCGATGAGTTCCCGTCGTCACTGCGAGAAGTGCTGTTTTAAGAATCCGGTCGTGATTTCCCCGGCACGAAACGCCGGGTGACGAATGATGTCAACGAGCAGCGGAGTGGTCGTATGGATCCCCGACAAACGAAGCCGATCCAGAGACGTACCCATGCGCACGATGGCTTCCTCGCGCGACTCTCCCCAGGCCATCAGCTTACCGATCAGCGAATCGTAATACGGTTTCACTTGCATGCCTTGATAGAGAGCCGAATCGAAGCGAATGCCGTTTCCGCCCGGGAGCTGTTCGATCCCCACCGTGCCACAAGACGGCATGAAATCCCTGTCTGGATCTTCGGCATTAATGCGGCATTCGATGGCGTGGCCTCGGAACGGAACATCCTCTTGCGAATGTGAAAGCGGTTCGCCAAGAGCAATCCGGATTTGCTCCTTGATCAGATTCAGGCCACAGATCATCTCCGAAACCGAGTGCTCGACTTGAATACGGGCGTTCATCTCGATGAAGTAGAACGTGTTGTCCGGGCCGACCACGAATTCGACCGTACCGGCGTTTCGATATCCCACGGCGCGAGCAGCATTGAGAGCCGCGTCCCAGATCGCTTCACGCGTCTCCTGAGAAAGATTGGGAGCCGGCGTCTCTTCGATCAGCTTCTGATACCGACGTTGGACCGAACATTCGCGTTCGCCCAGATGAATGACGTTACCCAAGCTATCAGCCATAATCTGAACTTCAATGTGACGGGGGTCTTGAAGCGCCTTTTCCAGATACAGCCCGGCGTTTCCGGTCGCCGCTCTGGCTTCTTCTGCCGCAGCCGATGCCTTGCACAACAGCTCATCGGGATCGTTCACCCAACGCATACCGCGCCCACCACCGCCATAGACTGATTTGATCAAGATGGGATATCCGATAGATTCCGCGGCCGCAATCAGTTCCTCGGAATCCTCGGGCAAGGGCATGCCGGGCAGGACGGGGACAGCGACCTCGGCTACCGCACCCCGTGCCGCCACCTTATCCCCCAGCAATTCCATCACTTGCCGAGGGGGACCGATGAAGGTCAGTCCATGGTCTTCGCACACTTCCACGAGATGCGAATTCTCGGCAAGGAAACCATAACCCGGGTGGATGGCGCCGGCGCCGTTCAATTCGGCAGTCGAGATGATGGCAGCAATGTTGAGATAGCTCTTGGCCGGGGCAGGAGGACCGATGCAAACGGCACGGTCGGCCAGCGCAAGATACGGCATGTCAGCGTCGGCCTCGGAATAGGCGACGATAGATTGCAGATCCAGCTCTCGGCAGGCCTCGATAACGCGCAACGCAATCTCGCCGCGATTGGCAATCAGAACTGTGTCAAAACTCATAGGCGTTCGAAAACAAACAGCGGTTGGCCAAACTCCACCACAGCACCATCGTCGAGCAGGGCTTGACGCACGCAGCCCGGGGCCTCGGCTTTGATTTCGTTCATCACTTTCATCGCTTCGATGATACAGACGGTGTCACCAGCTTGAACGATATCGCCTGTGGACACGAACGGCTCATCGTCAGGGGAAGGACGGCGATAGAACGTCCCCACCAACGGGGCCGTCAGATGGAATTCGCGCTCAGGCAAATCGGATGCGATCGGTTGGGCCGTCGCATCGATGGAAGGCGTTTGCAGAACTCGCTTCACGGTCACTCGTTGATCGCCGTCTGAAACTGTGATCTCGGTCAGACCTTCCTCTTTGAGCAACCGGATAATGTCTTTCAACTCTTGCATGTCCACGCGCGCCTCCTCAAGAACGACCATTGTACCGACTCGGAACGACATGCAACAATCGTTCGCAGTTGTTGCACAAGGGCGCGGTCACCCTATAATACAAATTCATGAGGTGAACACGACTGTGTCTATAAGCGCACAATTTGCGCTGCTTGTTTTCTTGATTGCTGCATCCGCCTACTTCTCAAGTACCGAGACAGCCGTCACATCATTGGAAAAAGGACGCCTGCGCTATCTGATTAACAACCACCCCAAGAAGAAGCGGGGACTGACGCTGCTGTTGGAAGAGCCAAACGATCTCATTACCGGGCTTCTGGTGATGAACAACCTGACCAACGTCATGGCGAGTTCGCTCATGACGTTGATCGTCGTGCAGCAGCTCGATACGTTATCGCGCGGTTTGCAGGGGTTGATCGCAACAGCCGTGATGACGGTTTCTCTGTTGATCTTCGGTGAGATCACGCCAAAGAATTTCGCCAAGCACAACACCGAGCGTTTGACGCTTCTGACCATCAACCAGATCTACGCGATTACGCGCGTGCTGCGGCCCTTCATCTTCGTGTTTCGTGGCATTGCCCATTGGATCGGTCGAGTCTTCGGAGTCGACCTATCCGAAAAGGAGCAGATCGAAGTCTCGGACGAGCAAATCGAGACTTTGATCGATGCGTCCCAGGAATCCGGCCTGCTCGATGAGGCCGGAGGAGAAATGATCCGCCGCATCCTCGACTTCGACGAGATGACGGCCGAGCAAGTGATGGTTCCCCGCATCGACGTTCAAGTCATCGAGATTACTACGCCGCCGCATGAGGCCCGCGATTTCGTGATCCAAGACGGCCACTCGCGGTTCCCCATCTATGACGAAGTGCCCGACAAGGTCACCGGCATGCTTTATGTCAAGGATTTGTTGGCTTGCGATTTGACCGATCCCAACATGAGTCTGAAGCAACTCCAACGCCCAGCCTATTACGTGCCCACAACCCGTCCGATTAATCTTCTGTTGCGCGAGTTTCAGCGACAGAAAGTGCACATAGCCGTGGTCATCGATGAATTCGGGGGCATGGCCGGGATCGTCACCTTGGAAGACATCCTGGAAGAGATCGTGGGAGAGATCGAGGACGAATACGATCGGCCGACCACGCTGATCATCAAGCGGTTGTCGGCCGACGAAGCTCTCATCACCGGTGACATGGCGATTCACGATCTCAACCGTGCCATGGAGATCGAGCTTCCCGAAGACGAAGGCGTAACCATCAACGGGCTGATTCAGAACCGGTTGGGAGCGATGGCCAAACAAGATGACCGAGTGGACATCGGCCCCGTGCAGCTGATCGTTGAGCGAGCGAG
>DAOVHV010000084.1 GCA_030671645.1 bacterium
ATAGGATTGCACTAACATCAGCATCGCTACCGCGACAGATCGCCAATGCACACACGTTATTCAATGTCGCAATCACCTTGGCACTCATCCCGTGCGTCGGCGGACTGGTTTGGTTGGTCAAGCGAATCATTCGCGGCAAGGAAGCCAAAGCAACAGAGGCTCCTCAGTTCTTGGCAGCCGAATTCCTGGCCACGCCTTCTGTTGCACTGAGCCAGGCGCGTCGCGAGCTTCTCCGTATGGCCGACATGGCTGATTCGATGATTCGCGCATGCCATCGCGGCGTAGTGGGAAGGGATCGAAGTACGATGTCCGAGGTTTTCGAAACCGAAGAGGTCGTCGATGGCCTGAAGCGGGCGATCGAAGAGTATCTGGACCGCATTCATGGCGATGCCTTGTCGGACAAGGAAGAGCGACGGTTGCATGTCCTACAGCACGTCACCGGCGACATTGAACGCATTGGAGATCAAGCTGTCAACATCGCCGAGCGTACCCTTGTTCTGCTTCGCGAGCATCATGAGCTTTCGGAGCCCGCTCGCCGCGACTTGAACGACTTGTTTGAAAAGACAACGTCTCTGTACAACCGGGCAGTAGAGTCGTTGCGAGAAGAGAATCGCGAGCTGGCTCGACAAGCACTTGAGCTGGAAGAAGATGTCGATCGGTTGGAACGCGAATACAAGGCTAAGCACCTTGTCAGATTGGAACAGGGGCGTTGCGATTCGACCGCCGGAATTCTCTTCGTCGAGATTCTGCACAACCTGGAGCGCATGGGAGATCACGCAGTCAATATCGCCGGCGACGTCCTCTATGCCATCTAGGGAACACTAGCTGTAAGCGAAAGGACACGCAGCGTTGGTTATTACATGCCGCAGTTGTTCATGTAGAACGATGGCTTCTGCTTATAAGAATCCGCGCCATCAACACGAAGCAATGAAATAGTGATCGACAATCGCGCCTTTGGCATCGCGCAGCACAGCAAGGTCTCCCGTGCTGCTCCACACCGGTTCGACGGCGTTCCAATAGAGAATGCCCGTTGTATTCAATCCGCTGCCGGAATGGATGGTTATCACAGCATTGGGAGCCAGCCTGACTCCATTGGGAATACGAAAAGTGACGCCCCGCTCATTTTCCACCGTCCACCCGGATAGGTCGATGATCTCGTCCCCTGTGTTTTGAAGCGTGAAATACTCGTCGTTCAGGTTGGCTGCGTCATCGCCGGAAGCATCGTGATGAAACGGCCACACGAACTCGACTGAGGCACTCCCAGCTTCGATGGTTGGAGCCTGCACCTCAACTTCAGCAGTGACCGAAGCTTGTTGTCCCAGATGATCGGTGATTTGTAACGTCACCGTGTAAGTGCGTTCCACATCGGTCTGGTACAAGTGGGCGGCAATCTTCCCCTTACCTGTGTTCCCATCGCCGAAATCCCAAGAGTATTCAACGATCGTTCCATTAGGAGCTTGTGACAACGATGCATCAAACGTGACGACAAGAGACAATGGGTCCGCAGTTGAACTTGCCGTGAAGTCTGCAACCGGTAAGAGGGGTTGAGACGCACATCCTCCGATCAGCAGAAGAATGGCCACACCAGACAAGGACAAGATTCGTCTTTTCATCATCGTCATCGAGGATATCATATTGTTCGAATGTCGTCAGGCTTGGGGCCGACTCATTCGAAGGTTGGAGCGTTCTTTCCAGAGCTTTGCCAAAGGTATCCGTTTCGCTCTATATTCTATTACACGGGTAAGTATTTGAAAGAGGAGGAAGAAAGATGACAAAGAGACTCGTTGTACTGTTCGTTGGATTAGCCTTGCTCGGACTCTTGCTTTCCGGATGCACTTCCCTGTTTGAGCCGCAGAGCCTACTCGGACCCGAATCAATCGAAATCGAGCAGGATTACATCCTCGCATTCAACAAACTACCGAGCGACATCGCAGAGACCGTTACCGCACTGGGCGGATCGGTTCGTTCGGTGCTCGAAGAAATCGATGCCGTTCTGGTCACCGGGGACGCGGATTTCGTCGCCGCAGTCGAAGGACTAAAGGGGCTTGACGTGATCATTCCGGATGTGAGGGCGAATTGGTTGCCCGACATCGAAAGGGTGAAGCTGTCGCCCGACCATATCGGTTCGGATGAGACGTACTTCGCGGACTATCAGTGGGACATGCTCGCCATCGACGCGCCCGGAGCCTGGGACGCCGGGTACACCGGAGCGGGGGTCCGTGTTGCCATCCTGGATACGGGCATCGATCCCGACCATCCGGATTTGGCGCCCAATCTCAATGCCCCCCTGTCAACGTCGTTCGTTCCTTACGAGCCGTTCATCAATGACCTTAACAGTCATGGGTCAAACGTCGCGGGGATCATTGCAGCTGCGGACAACGGGTTAGGCGTGATCGGTGTGGCACCGAACGCCGAAATCGTGGCCATTAAGGTGCTCGATGGCAGTGGAAGCGGAGACTTCGGTTGGCTGCTGGCGGGTCTGCTCTACGCGGTGGCTATCGATGCAGACATCGTCAATATGAGTCTGGGCGCCTACATGTCACACGACGGGTATGTCGGCTATGGGGATGAAGCGGTCTACTACGGTGCCTCGGCCATTAACGGATTCATCAATCTCGTTCGCAAGACCCTGGACTACGCGACACAACAGGGCGTGCTCTTGGTTGCCAGCGCGGGCAACGACGCTCTTGATGGAACCGGGGATTCCGGATTGATGCACGTGCCGTCCGATGTCGGCGATTGCCTGGTAATCTCCGCAACCGGCCCCATCGGCTGGGCGTACAGTTACGATGTCGACCTTGACGAATTCGCGTATTACTCCGACTACGGCCCGCAGATTGATTTCGCCGCCCCCGGTGGAAACGCGGACTTCAGTTTGGACCTGTGGTACCTCGACTTGGTCTTCAACTGCTACGCCGGAGGGTGGGGATGGATGGGTGGAACCAGCCAAGCGTCACCCCACGTAGCGGGTGTGGCTGCCCTCATCGTGGAAAAGAACGGTGGAGACATGAAGCCGGCCCAAATCGAACGGGAATTGAGGTTATCGGCTGACGATCTTGGCAGACCGGGCCGAGACACCAGTTTCGGACACGGACGAGTGAACGCCGCCCAAGCTGTCGGGAACTAGCTCGCCTTATCGTAGAAAGGCGCCCGGGCACACGCCTGGGCGCTTTTCACTGTCTGTCCAAATCCTGAGATGCGCAGGATCTAATCTCCTGTCACATAAAGCGTGTACGAGGGGATCCAATCCGTACCGGTAAATTCACGTACTGCCACGTAGTAGACGCCGGCCGCCAGATCGATGCCGATCCAGCTCGATGTATCGCCGACTGACACATCGTCGTTCACCACCAGTGTGTTCCCGAATTCATCGAACAGAGCGATCTCGGTGTCCCCGGTTGTCGCAGTTGAGATGGTCACATAGGTGGCGACATCAACCTCGAATCTGTAATAGTCGAGATCTCCGATCACGTCGATGGCACCAGTCGCACAGAGCTGACCCGGCACGGCCCCCATGTCGTCAGCCAGGATACTATCGTCGTTGGGTTCGATCTCCGAGATGCAGGATATCCCCGTTACGAAGAGTGAGTAGTCGTAGATGACGTTGTCGTCGCCGTGTTCCCAGACCATCACGTAGTAGGTTCCCGGCGGAACTTCTTCTTCAATCCAACTCCAGTATTCGCCGATGATGTAATCGTCGTTGACGGCAATGACGTCGCCAAATTCATCCAACAGCGCGATTTCCGTGTCTTCGTTCGTCACTGTCGAGATGGTCAGCACGGTCCAGTCGAGCACTTCGAACGAGAAGAAATCGGTATCGCCGACAACTCCGATCGTTCCGGACACGCAAGCTTCACCAGGAAACTGCCCGAGGTAATCGGCCAGCCCGAGAGAATCGTTGTCCTCGTATTCCTCAGCACAGCCTTCGGTGCTGACACTGAGCGTATAGGAGTAAATAACGTTGTCGTCGCCATGTTCCCAGACCGCGACGAAATACTGCCCGGTAAGCAGATACTGCTCGATTCCGCTGGAGTAGACGTTCAGTGCAACGTCATCGTTCTGTGCGATGAGATTTCCATCTGCGTCCAACAGCGCGATCTCGGTGTCTTCGTTGGTGATCGTTTCGATCAGCACCCAACGAGGAGAGCTCAAATCGAAATAGAAGAAATCGATATCCCCCACCACTCCAATTGAGCCATCGATGCATCCGCTTCCGGGAAGGTCCGCCACAAAGTCCGCCAACGCACCTGAATCGTTATCTTCAACTTCCGTGAAGCACTGCCCCATTCCAGCAGCGCCGACTGCAAATATCAGGATCATGACAAGCCATCCTGTTCGATTTCGCTTCATCCTTTCCGCCTCCTCTCTGCCTTGTCAAGCAGAATACAACATTTACCGAGAAAAACGTTCTGTGCTTTCTCTCCCTTGCCGGGCCTATTGGTTGTAGAATCTGCGCTGCCATGGAAAGTTCACGAGGCAATCCTGGGAGTATTTTGGCGCTGCTACTGTCAGCCGTCATTTGGGGGTTCGCGTTTGTCGCTCAACGAGCGGGCATGGAGTTCGTCGGTCCATTTACGTTTAACGGCCTCCGATTCGCATTGGGAGGCCTCGTTTTGATACCGTTTGTTGGCACGCTTCGCCGTAACACATCTGCAGCCAGCCAAGCGGCTCCCTCTTACCGCCTTTGGATCGCCATCGGACTAGCCGGCCTCGTCTTGTTTGTGTCTGCGAACCTCCAGCAGATCGGACTAGTGTACACCACCGCAGGCAAGGCTGGATTCATTACGGGCCTGTATGTCGTCATCGTCCCCCTCCTTGGGTTACTCCGTCGACATCGGGTAAGCGCGTTCGTCTGGGCCGGATGCGGTCTTGCCGCCGGGGGCTTGTATTTGTTGAGCGTCGTGGGAGTGTTTTCCATCTCAGCCGGTGACGCGCTTGTCTTGGGAAGCTCGCTCGGATGGGCCATTCACGTACATATCGTCGGTTGGCTGGCCCAGCGGTCGCATCCGCTGCGAGTGGCCATCTTGCAGTTCATCATTTGCTCCGCACTCAGCTTGGCCGTGGCTGGATTCATTGAGACGATCCGAGTTTCCGAGATTCTGCGCGCCGGATGGATGATCGCCTACGCCGGCGTTCTGTCAGTCGGGGTGGCTTATACGCTGCAGGTGGTCGGCCAACGACGAGTCGATCCGGCTCGAGCCGGCATCATTCTAAGTCTGGAGGCCGTGTTTGCCGTCATCGGGGGCTGGACTCTGCTGGGAGAGACGTTGTCGACGCGCGGGTTGGTCGGATGCGCGCTCATGCTGGCGGGCATGACGCTGGCCCAGATTCGTGTTCAAACACGATCCGGTTCGCCGACACTCGATTCAACCTCGTAACATGAATGTAGCGTCAATCGTTTCGCCATCGAGACATGGGCAAGCCAATACTCTATTCTCAGGCGTCATCGTTGTGCAGTCCGTCGCTGAAATCAGCGAAC
>DAOVHV010000123.1 GCA_030671645.1 bacterium
GGGTGCAGTTCGGGAGAAGATCGGCTTTTTGGCCACGGAAACGGGACTTTACGATCGGTTTTCGGCCCGGGAAACACTACGGTTCTTCGGTCGAATCAACCAACTGAGTGACGCGGAAATCCGGACACGATCCGAAGAAATCTTCAATATGTTAAACATGACCGAGTTGGTCGATCGCCGTGTGGGCACATTCTCCACGGGCGAGAAACAGAAACTATCCCTGGCTCGAAGCATTCTGCACGATCCGCCCGTACTCATTCTCGATGAGCCGACGTTTGGATTGGACGTTATGTCGGCGCGGACGGTGGTGCGTACGATCGAATTGTTCCGGGAACAGGGGCGTACCATACTGTTGTCCACGCACATCATGACGATTGCGGAGAAGCTTTGTGACCGAATCGGTATTTTGTACAAGGGAACGCTTCATGCCATGGGTTCAGTCGCTGAATTGAAAGATCAATTTGGCGGTGAAGATTTGGAGGAAGCATTCTTTTCTGCTGTAGGGAACGGTACTTCAGATTAAGGGTTCTCAAGCGAACGGGATCATGGTATCCTGATCGCACAGAGGAATAGGGTTTTCTTAAGGAGGCGATGATGGGCAGGAAGGTCGCAGGTGCTGCGGCGGCGACGTTTGCCGTCGTGCTGTCGGTCGTCCTAGTGGGGGGGCAGGTCGGAGACGGAGGATTCCTTTGGTGGGGGAACCATGGACCGATTTACATCTACGGGAACGACGGTTTTACCGTTGAGAACGGAGTCTTCTCCGGAAACGGCACGGCTGACGATCCCTATGTCATCGAAGGCTGGCGAATCGACCGGCCCCAAGCAGATTATGGCGTCTACATCGATCACACGACAGCACATTTCGTCATTCGTGATTGTGTGATCGAAGGAACTCGACAAGCGGGAATCTACTTCAATACCGTTCAAAACGGCCGCGTGGAAGATACGCAGATCGGGCTGTCGGACACGGCCGTTTACTTGCTCGACTCGTCGTTCAACACCTTCGAGCGAAACGTCATTGCCGAAAGCAAATACGGTGTGGTGACGGCTGCAAATTCGCGAGACAATATCATCACCGGCAACAGCTTCCTGGATAACGGCCTCAACGGATACGATCCGCATCGTTGGAACCAGTGGAATCTCAACGGCATCGGCAACTACTGGAGCGATTACAAGGGCTATGACGGTAACGAAGATGGCATAGGCGATATCCCCTATTACGCCTTGAACGATAGGTACCCATTGATGTCGCCCCCTGTCCAGTGGACGCGGGTGGCTCCTGCCGGTCTGTCCTATTCAGGCAATCAAGTGGCCCCCGACGGCTCACTCGTTGTTTCGTCCGATACGCCGATTTCGCTTTCAGCGATGGATCAGGGAAGCGGATTGGCCGAGATTCAATACTCGATCGATGGGGGTCCATGGACCGTTTACACAGGTTTCATTTATCTGACCGGCGAAGACGGCCCGCAGAAGCTGACCTACTATGGTATCGATCATCTTGGCAACGTGGAACGGCAGCGAACGGTATCGTTCATGCTGGATAACCATCCGCCGATCACGGAGATCGAAATCGGCGAGCCGAAATACGAGGACGCGCGCGGCATCTGGATCACATCGAAATCGCGGATTTCGCTTAATCTCGTACAAGCGTCGACCTACGGCGTTACGCAGACGTTCTATCGAATCGACGGACATGGATGGCAACGCTATGGCACGCCGTTTACGATCACGGGAGCCGATGGCCCGCACCAAATCAGCTTCTACAGCCTGAACGCCTCCGGAGTCACGGAAGATCTCAAGACGATCATCATCATCAAGGACGATGCGCCTCCCAACACACGGGGGGCGCAGGCCCCTCCTTCGGGAGTGGCTGTTCAAGTGCAAGTCGGTCCGACGACCACGCCTGTGATCGAAGAACCTGCTTCGATCGTTGAGGAACTGCCCCTTGAGACGGATCCCGAACCTTCTGTACAGACACAGTCCGATGCGACCTAAAGCTTGACCCCGAAAACCATGTGGAAAAATGTTCGCCTGCTTTTCTCGAAGGAATTGCTGGGTGCGGTGAGAGATCGCCGCACTCTGATCTTGACCGTCATCTTCCCGTTGATCTTCTATCCGCTCATTCTGTCTGTGATGGGACGGTTCAACGAAGCCGAGCGCATTCGATTGGAATCACTCACTCCGGCTATTCTCCTGGTCGACCAATCGGAAGACGCCACCTTCCAGTCCGAGCTCAATCAGTCTGACGCCTTCTACTGGCTCGGCGAGGATTCCGTTGAATCCGGCCTAGAAGCCTTGCAGAACAAAGAGGGCAATCTGCTGATGGTCGTTTCCAAAGAGTCCGGCGGCGAGGGTGTTGGTTTGGATGTGACCTTGTATTACGACCAATCCGACCAATTCGCTTTTGCAGCCGCCGAGCAAGTGCGCGGCTTTCTCGGCTCCTATCTGAAGCGGGTAGTTGACGACAAGTTGGGCGAGCTGGGAGTCGACTACGAGTCGCTCTCGCCACCGATGACGATTGATACCATCGACGTGGCCACCGGCGAGTCGATCGGACGCATGATCATGAGCCGGCTGTTGCCCTATTTCATGGTGTTGGCCATCTTGACCGGCGCCATGGGGCTGGGTGCCGAGATTACTGCCGGTGAGAAGGAACGCAGCACCATCGCAACCCTACTGGTGTCTCAGCTGACTCGCACGGAGATCGTACTGGGGAAGTTCCTGACCGTACTAACAGTGTCGCTTGTTTCTTCGTTGCTGTCAGCGGTCGGATTGTTGATCGGAGTTCGCTTCTTCGGCGGAGGGCTTTCGCCGACGGGAGCCGGTGGAGCCGTCTTCAGCCTCGATCTGTCTGCCTTCGGATGGATGCTGGTCGTCTTGGTGCCGTTGGCCGTCATTCTGGCGGCGTTGGTGATTATCGTGGGCTCATATGCCCGCAGCCAAAAGGAAGCCAGCATGTTCTTGCTTCCCATCTATATGGTGATCGTGTTGGTGGGCATGATCTCCATGACTGGTAGTGTGACCTTCGAAGGCGCCCGTTACCTTATTCCCGTGGCCAATGCCTTGTACGCGCTCCAGGCCATCATCCTCGGTGATGCCGCTTTGCAGAACCTGTTCTACACCTTGATCGCCAACGTTGTTTCCGGCGCCGTGCTCATCGCAGTTGCCGTCCAGCTGTTCAAACGCGAAGCCGTTCTGTTCAGAAGTTAGGACGGTGGTTTCTCGCCAAGCCGCAAAGAACTCAAAGAGAATTCACGAAACCGAAATTCGGGAAACTGCTTCAGAACCTACAATCAAGAAGCATCTCTCGCCAAGCCGCAAAGAGCGCAAAGCTTTAGAAGACTTTCAACCATGAAGAGCACGAAGATTGTGAGGGGGAACCCAGGAGCATCTGGTGGGCGGAGCTCTTGAGAGTGACCAACTCTTTGGGGACATCTCTCTCGCCAAGGCGCAAAGGGCACAAAGAGAAGCTGCGGAAGCGAAGCTGAGGCGACTACATTGAGAACCACAATTGGGGAGAATCAACTGCCAAGACGCAAAGATCTAGTCGTCTGGGAGTCCGTTGACGATCCGGACAATTCCATCCTTCATGAGACCCTCTCCGAAATTGAGCACGAAGCCAAGCTTCATCCCTGTGAGACGGAGATAGGTGAGAAGCTGCTTCTTGTGGACGTTTCTTAGACTCTCCACTGACTTGATCTCCAGGATGACCTTGTCGTCCACGATAATGTCTGCTCGAAACGCCTCTTCAAACTGCAATCCAGGATATCTAATGGGGACCGCTACTTGCCGAGAGGCTGTCAATTCTCGTTGAGACAGGGCTTGCGCAAGTACAGCCTCGTAAACAGATTCCAGGAGACCTGGTCCCAATTCCCGATGGATTGCCAAAGATGTGTCTACAACGATTCGTCCAATCTCATTCTCGTTCATCCTTGGCGTCCTTTGCGGCTTTGCGAGAAATTAGATCTTTTGGCCGCGGCTGAATTTCTTGAGCGCCTCGTCAGTGCGCCGCTTTTCGTCGTTGTCGCGCAGCTTACGGCGTTTGTCGTAGGTCGTCTTTCCCTTGGCCAGACCGAGTTCGATTTTGGCTTTGCCGCGCTTGAAATAGATGCGAAGAGGAACGAGCGTGAAGCCTCGCTCTTGCAGTTTGGTGGTCAGTTTTCGGATTTCCTGGCGATGCAGCAACAGCTGTCGATCGCGTAACGGATCCACGTTGTGGGATGCGCCTTGTTTGTAAGGTGCGATATGCAC
>DAOVHV010000090.1 GCA_030671645.1 bacterium
ATCGCTCGACGAAGTGGCCATCACCACCATTCGCGACCGTTTGCGACAGCTGCGGCAACTCGACGAGCGTCGCGATGCCATTCTCGCCTCCTTGGAAGAGCGTGAACTGCTCACCGAAGATCTGCGAAGCTCCATTCTGGACGCCAAGACCCTGGCAGAGCTGGAAGATGTCTATTTGCCGTACCGCCCCAAACGGCGAACGCGGGCCATGATCGCTCGTGAGAGAGGGCTAGAACCCTTGGCTGATCGTTTATTTGAGCAGGATTCCTCTTTCAATCCGATCGCGGAGGCCGAAGTGTTCGTTAATCCGGAGAAGGGCGTGGATGACACCAATGCAGCCCTTGCCGGCGCACGCGACATCCTGGCCGAAGGGGTCAATGAGTCGCCCGAAGCGAGGGCCGAAGTACGAGACTTGTTCGAGAAGCACGGCACGCTTCATGCCTCTGTCATCAAAGGGAAGGAACCCGAAGGTGCTGCGTATCGCGATTACTTCGACTGGCAGGAACCGTTGTCCAAGGCGCCTGCTCATCGCATTCATGCCATGTTCCGCGCTGAGCGGGAAGGCTTCATACGATTGGCTGTCCGGCCGGAAGAAGAACCGGCCATTGAAGCACTGTCGCGCCGCTTCGTTCGCGGACATAGCCAGGCAGCCGAGCAAGTCGCCGTAGCAGTTGAAGACGGTTACAAGCGATTGATGGCACCGTCCATCGAGAACGAGATTCGTGCCAAGTTGACCGAGACGGCCGATCGCGAAGCCGTTCGTGTGTTCGCCGACAACCTGCAGCATCTGCTGCTGGCTCCGCCGCTGGGACAGAAGAGGGTGCTGGCCATCGATCCAGGGTATCGAACCGGTTGCAAGGTTGTGTGCCTCGATGCCCAAGGACGGCTGTTGACCCACACTGTGGTGCGCGTTGTCGGTTCGGAACACGAGATCGCACGTGCAGGACAATCGATCTCCGACCTGGCTCGAACCTATGAGATCGAAGCCATCGCCATTGGCAATGGAACGGCCAGCCGGGAAACCGAAACTCTCGTTCGTTCCCTCGATATCACCAAGAAGATCCCCGTAGTGTTGGTCAGCGAATCGGGGGCATCCGTGTATAGCGCCTCGGAGATCGCGCGTCAAGAACTTCCCGATTATGACGTCACCGTGAGGGGCGCGGTGTCTATCGGGCGGCGGCTGACGGATCCGCTGGCGGAATTGGTCAAGATCGATCCCAAATCGATCGGTGTGGGTCAATATCAGCACGACGTCGATCAAAGCCTGCTCAAGCAATCGCTCGACGATGTCGTCGAACACTGCGTCAACGCCGTCGGAGTTGAAGTCAACACCGCCAGCGTGCCATTGCTGTCTCATGTTTCCGGGTTGGGCCCCAAGCTGGCCGAAAACATCGTCGCTCACCGCGACGAGAACGGGCCGTTTCGAAAACGTTCTCAACTCAAGAAGGTTCCGCGAGTCGGTCCCAAGGCCTACGAGCAAGCGGCCGGCTTCCTGCGCATTCGCGATGGCGACGATCCATTGGACGCCAGCGCCGTGCACCCGGAAAGCTACGGCATCGTGAGACAGATGGCCGCCGATCTGAATTGCTCGGTCGAGGAACTGATGAAGCAACCGAATCTTCGAGAGGGAATCGATCTTAAGCGCTATGTCACCGATAACGTGGGCTTACCGACATTGACCGACATTTTGGAAGAGCTGGCCAAGCCGGGACGCGATCCGCGTGAATCCTTCGAGGCGTTTTCGTTTGCCGACGGTGTGAATGAGATCACCGATCTGTCGCTGGGAATGAAAGTGCCCGGCATCGTCACCAACGTGGTCAACTTCGGCGCGTTCGTGGACATCGGCGTGCACCAGGACGGCCTCGTTCACATCAGCCAATTGGCCGATCGATACGTGGAGAACCCTTCTTCGGTCGCTAAGGTAGGACAACACGTGACCGTCACCGTGATGGAGGTCGACGTCGATCGCCGCCGCATCAGCCTGTCGATGAAGAAGCAGTCGGCCTAGAGAAGACTCATGTCAACAAAACGAATTCCTATGGTTCTCCAATTACAGATACAGACCATCGTCAAAGACTGGCCGTTGCGAACGGTTCGAACGTCGGACGTTCACGATCTGGCCATTCTCTTGTATGCCGCCTTTCGCGGAACGATCGACGATGAGGACGAGACCTTTGCCAATGCAGTTCGAGAGGTCGATAAGACGTTCGCTGGAGACTATGGTCGGCTGCTTCCGGATTGCTCGTTCGTCATCCAAGAGGGCGAATTCATCGCCTCTGCATGCTTGATCAGCTGGTTCGAACCTCATAACGCCCCGTTGGCCGTGTTCACCATGACACGGCCCGAATACAAGCGCCAGGGCATGGCCCGATTTCTGCTCAAAGGTTCGATCAACGCGCTTGTGGATCGAGGCTACTCACAACTCACGCTCATCGTCACAGACGGCAACAAAGCCGCACAGAAGCTGTATGCCTCATTGGGCTTCCAAGAAATGCCAGCGATCTAATCCCGAAATTGCTGACAACTTCGGTATAATCCGAAATCGGTGCTGTTTGCCTTTCGGCAGCAGCCGTAGATCTCACCTTTAGGGGGCTGCCATGAGTGGCAACAACACGACCATGGAGAAGATCGTCGCATTGTGCAAGCGGCGTGGATTTGTCTTTCAATCGAGCGAGATCTACGGCGGTATCGGCGGTTTCTGGGATTACGGTCCCCTCGGCGTCGAACTGAAACGCAACATCAAAGAAGCCTGGTGGCGCGACATGGTGTCCGGACACGACGACACCACAGCTCCGGCCGGCGCGCCTGCTGCCTATTCGATGGTCGGACTGGACACAAGCATCATTATGCATCCACAAGTTTGGAGGGCCAGCGGTCATTACGATTTGTTCTCCGACAAATTCGTGGACTGCAAGACGTGCAAGGCTCGCTTTCGTGCCGATCACATACACGACAGCGCGTGCCCGCGTAAGCCGAGCAAACGGCCGGGAGAACATGACGATTGCGAATTGACCGAACCTCGCGAATTCAACCTGATGTTCAAAACCTTCATCGGTGCGTTGATCGATCCGAATGCCGAAGCCTATCTGCGCCCGGAGACAGCGCAGGGCATCTTCGTCAACTTCAAGAACGTGCTGTCCACAGCGCGGGTCAAGGTACCGTTCGGAATTGCTCAGATCGGAAAGTCGTTCCGCAACGAGATCACGCCGCGTAACTTCATCTTCCGCTCGCGCGAATTCGAGCAGATGGAGATCGAGTTCTTCTGCTCACCTGAAGATTCACAGGACTGGTATTCGTACTGGCGCGACAAGCGCGTCGCCTGGTACGTGTCTCTCGGATTGAAGTCGGAGAAGCTTCAGCTGCGTGAACACAGCCCGGACGAGCGTTCCCATTACAGCTGTGGCACCGCCGACATCGAATATGCTTTCCCGTTCCTGGAAGAAGGCGAATTCGGCGAACTGGAGGGCGTCTCCCATCGTAGCGACTTCGATCTCCGTAGCCACATGGAGGGGAAACTGATCCGCGAAGGCGACGAACTGGTCGTCGAACGCAACGAACACGGCCAACCCGTTCACCCGGGAAGCGGCAAGGATTTGTCCTATTTTGACGACCGCACGCAGACCAAGTACATTCCGCACGTTATCGAGCCTTCGGCCGGTGCCGACCGCACCATGTTGGCCTTCCTGTGTGAGGCCTACGACGAAGACGCCATCCCTGACGAGAAAGGTGTGAAACAAGAGCGCGTCGTGCTGCGGCTGCATCCGCGATTGGCTCCCATCAAAGTAGCTGTCTTCCCTCTCGTCAAGAAGGACGGCCAGCCGGAATTCGCAGCCGAGATCTATCGGGATCTCAAGAAACGTTGGAACGTGTTCTATGATCAAAAGGGTTCGATCGGAAAGCGCTACCGCCGGCAAGACGAGTCGGGAACGCCGTTCTGTGTGACCGTCGATCACCAGACCATCGAAGACGGCACCGTTACCCTGAGAGACCGTGACACCACGCAGCAGGAGAGGGTGAAGGCGTCGGATCTGACACGCATTGTTGAGGAACGACTGAACATCTGAACATGAAAGCCCCCTACGCTTCGATCACCTTCTTGACCTACGAAGACATGGAAGCCGGAGACCACTTCTATCGAGTCGTCCTCGGCCTTCATTTGATCGAGGATCAAGGGTGGGCCAAGGTCTACCGCATTCACGGCTGTGCGCATGTCGGTATCGTCGAAGCCCGCCGCGGTCCGGTTGAGAAACCAGAGGGTTCGAGCACTCTGCTCTCCATCGTAGTTGAAGACGTCGATGCCTGGTATGAGCGATTGAAGGACGAACCATCCATCGAGATCCTCGGCCCGCCAGCGATGGTGTTCGACATCCCCGTGTACAGCTTCTTCCTCAAAGACCCTGCCGGTTATCGCATCGAGATTCAAGCGTTTACGGATGCTTCGACTGCGGAGAAATTTGGATGTTGATTTGCAGGACTTGACCCTGACCCTCTGATCCTGAGAGCTTCCTCAAAGACCTGGCCGCTTATCGCGTCGAGATTCAATCATTCACAAAGCCGAAAACTGTCGAGCGATTCAAATCTCTCAAGCAGCCATTGACGTCTACTTAGCGAAGACGAATTCTCCCAGGGTGTGGTCGAGAATCTTCGGGTGATGAGGCTCTCCAACAGATGTTGTGAAGCTGACGACGTTCGGTGCCAAGTATGTGTAAGCACTCCTCCGCTGAAATCAGGCCGTCTCTATTGCCATAGAGGTCAGCCAGACCGGTCATCGCTTCCAGCAAGTAGTACGTGAACGCACCATGTCGGAGGCTGGACGATTCAATCGAAGACTCATAGCCAGCAGACGACGTCTCGAAGTACGAACATCAACATGCGATCTTTGCGAAGCAGTTGAACATTGTCTATGTCTAATCCTCTGCATCGAGTTCTCTTAATCCTTGATTTAGATATTGTCTATAGTTATACTTTGTCCGAAATGCGAAAGACCGAACGTTCGGACCAACTTCGAGAATTGGGATTGACTCCGACCATTCAGCGGTTAGCGGTTCTCCAGTCTCTGGAGAGCACGCGGCAGCATCCTACTGCCGATCAAGTACTTGTTGCGGTTCGAAAGAAATTCCCGTCCGTTTCCCGTGCTACCATCTACAATACATTGGACGTCTTGACCAAGGCAGGCATCATTCAGCAAATTACGGTCGATCCGGCAGTTGCCCGATACGACGCCGACATTGGACCACATGCCCATTTCCGGTGCCGCATATGCAACATCG
>DAOVHV010000137.1 GCA_030671645.1 bacterium
CTTGCCATTACCCTGCTGGTAACAGTGGGTATTGCCTCGATCATTGGCACGGTGCTGAAACAGAACGAGGCCTACCAGAACTATATCATCAAGTTCGGACCTTTCTGGTTCGAGGTGTTTAATGCGATCGGGCTGTACGATGTGTACAGTGCCGCCTGGTTTTTACTGATCCTGACCTTCCTTGTGCTGTCTACCAGCACCTGTATTTACCGCAATGCACCAAAGATGCTGCATGACATGCGCAGTTATCGGCTGGATGTAAATTTTAATTCCCTGAATGCCTTTCATAACAGGCGGGAATGGCGCGTGCACGCGACAGCCGATGTACTGGTGGCGACCATCAGCCCGGTACTGACAGGGCTGGGTTACCGGGTGCGCAGCAAGGACCATGGCGGCCATATTGTCGTATCGGCAAAGAAGGGCGCCATTAACCGCCTCGGATACCTGTTTACGCATTCAGCGATTGTCATCATTTGTATCGGTGGCTTGGTAGATGGCAACCTGTTGTTGAAGTGGCGTGCCTTTAGCGGTGATATTGTTATAGAGACGCGTGATATTGCCGCGTCGCAGGTGCCAAACGAGAGCCGCTTGAGTGTGAGCAACCCGTCCTTCCGCGGCTCCGACCCTCCGTACAGTACCTTTGTGTTCGAATCGATCCAGATGCCCTGATACCCGCCGAATCCGTCTGAACTCGTTTCCACGCGATGTCCTTTAGCGCACAATTCATCGAGCACCGTTTCCGGGAATCCGGGTTCGAGCCGAACGACACCCCCGTCGTTCATGTGGTGACCCACCGGCGTGGACGATCCGTCGTGACGGAATCGCAATGCCTCGCCGGCGAGCTGCGGATCCATTCCGAATTCGATCCGATTCAGCAGAACCTGCAGCTGTCCTTGCGGCTGCATATCGCCGCCCATCACTCCGAATGAGAAGACGGAGCGGCCGCTTTGAGTGACGAACCCCGGCATGATGGTATGGAACGGCCGTTTGTTGGGAACGAACGCATTGGCGTGCTCCGAATCAAGATGGAACAGGCTCCCACGGTTTTGAATGGCAAAGCCAAGTCCTGGGGGTACGATGCCTGACCCAAAATCGTTGAAGATGGATTGGATGAAGGAGACCGCGTTGCCCTCCTCGTCCACCACAGTGAGGTAGACTGTGTCGCCACCAATCAACCGAGGATCTTCCAGAAGAAGCTCAGATGCAGCACGCTGGGGATCGATCCGATCCCGGAGTCGAGCAGCGTAGTCGTCCGACAGCAAGGCTTCGATCGGCACGTCGTAGAAATCGGGGTCGGCATAGAAGCGGGCCCGATCTTCGTACGCCAGTTTCTTGGCCTCGATGAGTAGATGCAGATACTCGGCCGAGCTATGTTCCATATTCGCGATGTCGAATGGCTCCAGAATCTTGAGCATCTGCAACAACGCCAAGCCTTGGGTATTCGGGGGCAATTGCCAGACGTCATAGCCTCTGTAAAGGACGGAAATCGGATCCACCCACGTTGACACATGGTCAGCGAAATCGGCCAACGAGAAGAATCCACCTATATTGTTGGAGAACGCGACCAACTGTTCAGCAATCGGACCGCGATAGAAGACATCGTTTCCATCCTTGGCAAGTTGAGCCAATGTTTCTGCCAATCGCGGATTTCGGAAGACGTCTCCCGATTCCGGCGCCCGTCCATTCGGGAGGAACACAGCGGCAGCCCCCGGGTCTTGCGCCAGTCGTTCGGCAGCCGCCTGCCACATGCGAGTGATCACCGGAGTGAGCGAGAAACCGCTGACGGCGGCCTCGATCGTCGGCCGCAACAGTTGGCGCATCGGAGTTCGTCCGAATCTCTCGTGAAGAGCGAACCACCCATCGACGCACCCGGGAACCGACCAAGACAGTGGCCCACGAGAGGGGATGTACTTGTGCCCTTGATTTAGGAACCAATGCCGCGATAGAGATCCGGGAGATCGTCCGCTTGCGTTCAATCCGTAGAGGCGTTGCCCTGCCTCTTCCCAACCAATGGCGAACACGTCGCCACCGATGCCGCAGGACATGGGCTCGACCAAGCTCAACATGGCATTGACGGCAATGGCGGCGTCGATGGCCGTGCCGCCCGATTTCAGAACACCGATGCCGGTCTGAACGGCCAACGGCTGGCTGGTTGCCACCATAGCTCGCGAAGCTTCAACAACCGGACGGGGGGAACCGGAAAACGTCGGTACGGTTTGATCGGCCAAGCGAACTCCTTTCTGCCGGCCGGCGTCACTACCGGAATCGGCACACTAACTATACTATTGCAAAGCTTGGGGAGGAGCGATGGATAAGCGAAAGATTGTGCTACGCGAATTGATGGAACAAAATCCGGCAGACATTGCCGAGGTTCTGGCCGATCTGTCGCAAGAACAGGCCACCGACCTTATCCATCATCTATTCCTCCGTCACGCCGCCGCCGAGCCGTTGGGGGAAATGGATCCCGATGATTCAGCCGAGCTGGTCGTTCAGCTCGATAGGAAGGAAGCCAGCGAAATCCTGTCGCGAATGGATCCGGATGACGCCGTCGATCTCCTGCTCGAATTGCCGGAAGACATTCAGCAGGAGCTCCTTTCACGATTGAGCCGGACCGAAGCCAAGGTACTGTCCGATCTCCTTGTCTACCCTCCTGATTCCGCGGGAGGACTGATGTCGCCTGAAGTAGTTCCCTTGTCCCTGACCATGTCAGCTCAGGACGCCATCGATCATCTGCGCCGGCGTATGCAACAAGCGGAAACCGTGTACTACGCCTATGCAGTGGATGATGCGAACCGCCTGCTCGGTGTGCTGTCGTTACGTGATATGGCGTTGGCCGATCCAAGCTGCAGCTTACGAGATCTCGTCATCCGTGACGCCGTGTCCGTGCCAGTGGATGCAGATGCCGAAGACGTCGCCCACATTTTCGACAAGTACGATTACTTCGCGCTCCCTGTGGTGGATGCTGAGGACAAACTGCTCGGCGTCATCACGTTCGATGATGTCATTGACGTCATCCGCGAAGAAGCCACCGAGGACATCTATGGATTGGCCGGTGTGCCATTCGAAGAGGCCGTAGATACGACGTGGGCACAGTCGCTCCGACTCCGGCTCCCATGGTTGTATGTCCGATTGCTGACAGCGCTCGCCGCCGCCGTTGTCGTCGGACTATTCGAAGCCACCATCGCCAAGGTGGCGGCCTTGGCCGTCTTGATGGGCATCATCGCCGGACAAGGAGGAAGCGCCGGCATGCAAACGGTCACCATCATCACGCGGGGAATGGCGTTGGGCGAATTGGATAAAGCGCGAGGCTGGAAGCTGTTGGGGAAAGAAACGTTGCTGGGGGTTGCCAATGGCATTCTGATCGGAGCCACCGTCGGGCTGATCACCTATTTATGGAAGGGCGAATTGCTGATGGGATTGGCCGTGTTCCTTGCCATGACCATCAACATGATCATCGCCGGTGCTAGTGGGGTCGCAATCCCGTTGGTTGTCCGAAGACTGGGAAAGGATCCGGCGTTGGTTTCAGGCATTTTCCTGACCACAGTGACCGATGTGTTGGGGTTCGGGTTCATGTTTGCCATCGCGATCTGGCTGCTGCCGGAGATCTGAGATGAGAAAACCACTTCCTGTTTGGTCGATCCCCTTTCTGTTGACGCTGGTGGGCATTGCCGCATTTATCGGCCATCTCAGTACTACCGTTCTCATCGTCATTAGTCTTGAGACATTGATCGTCTCTGCCTATATGGTGATCCGGGCGAGGGGCGAACCTTCGGACCGGCAACCAATTTCCCATTTGCTGCCGCTGTTCCCCGGTCATTTGCTGGTATTGATTATTATCGCCCTGCTGGATCGACCGAACACGTTAGCCTGGCTGTGGACGCTCGTTCCTCTAACCACCCTCACCTACGATGC
>DAOVHV010000045.1 GCA_030671645.1 bacterium
GATCGCTTGTCCTTCTTACGGGAACCGACTTTTACCGTATGGATTCGCCGATCCTAAGAGAGTTCCTTCCTCTTTCGGAACCCGTGCTCGCTGATTCGGATCTTGGAACAACCTACCTGTCGGGCTCACTCAAAGAGGCAACCACCATCAGCATCCTCGCCAATGAGGGATTTCCGCTGCTGATCCAAGCTTCTTATGGAGCAGGTCACGTTTCGCTGGTGACAGTGCAAGCTCAATCCCTGTCAGTAGAAACACTCAAGAACATCGGGGAGCAAGTCGTTTCTTCTCGACTGATCTCGCTTCGAGATCCCACCGCGTATATCCTGGGGGAACAGAAGATCGTTACGCTAAGTTCTCCCTTCGTACTCGCCATGATTGGGATTCTTGCGCTCGGTGTCTGTACATGCGCACTGATTGGGAGACGTAACCCGCGAATGGCGCGAATCACTCTGCTCGTTGGTGTGATCGGGCTTGCCGTTTCATCCGGTTTGATCTCAAACCCCGCAACGCATGTAATTGACTATTATTCGGTAACTACGCATCTATATATTGAAACGCGTTTCAGTTTGTACTCTGTTTTCTCTAGTTTGTACTCACAGACCAGCGATCTCTTTATGCAGCCTCATAGGGATGGGATCATTCCCGTTCAATTCCTCCCGCGAACGCTCGCCGGAATGGATTCATACGATTCTTCGACATTCGCTAAGAGCACGGGAATGCGCGTACTTTCCGGGAAGATGCGACACTGGCATGCGTACGGAGCCACACCATCGATGTTCGATGTCAAACTGCTGTCCGATTCGATGATTCGCATCAGCAATCACTTCGTATTGGACTTCGATTCTGGTTGGATTCTGATCGACGGAATGATTTATTCGATTGCCGAGATTGGCCGCGGGATTCACGAGTATTCCTTGAGTCCTGAGTCTGCAGTTCGTCTCGCCGCGTTTGTCAGTCCCTCCTATGCTGAAGAGATACCGATATCTGCGTTGATGCTGATTCGGGAGCTACGACAGTTTTTGCCCCTTGAGAAGGGCATTTGGTTAATCGCGTACACAGATGAGGAGCAGATCTTGTCCGCAAAAAACACGCAAAAAGTGAGAGATATCACTCTGGTTGCTGTCCAGGGTGAGGAGGTCGATCATGAGATCTGATCACGTTTTCTCGACAAGCTCACTGCAAGCGTATCTTTCGCTGATCTTGTTATGCGGCATCGCATTGGCCCTGTCCATACAACCTTCTTTGCGAATTGCTGCACTCCACGTGTCCTATTTCTCCTATGCGCCACGCTTGTTTCATCTTACTTTCGTCTTCCTCTTCGGCATGTTCGCAGTCAATCGAGGTGCCGTTATTGCAGCCAACACCTCTGCGCGGATTCTTCGACTGAAACTGGTGTTTCGTTTTCTCGAGCCCATCGCCTGCGGTCTCCTGCTGCTGCTGCCCTATTTCGTGTTCTCGCGTGCTCTTCTGCCTGACAGAATTGCGGGAATCTTCATCCTCGTCCTGTACGTAGCGGTTTCATCACTCTTCTTCTGCCTGGTTTCTTTCCGACTTGAGCTCAGGGGAAATCGTAGAAGACGAGGAGCCTTTCTTCTGCGATACGGTCTCTATGCCGCATTCTGCCTTGTCCCATTTGGGATTGGGATGAGCCATCGTTCACTATCGGTTATTCTGAGTGTTAGCCCGATTGGCCTGGCCACTCGAATCATCGGAGGAGCTTCTGCGATTGATTTGTCCGTAGGATTCCTCGTTCCAAGCATTGGGATCCTATGGCTGCTCACTCGACTACGACGAATCGATAGGAGGCATCATGCGATTTGATTTTTCGCGCTTCCTGCTGGAGGTTGAACATCGGTTTCGGCGGTTTCGAGGGCTTTCTCTCGCATGCCGGTTGTTGTTCTACGGGAGCATTGCGTGTGTGGCAGTAAGCTTGGGTCTTCGATGGCTCATTCCGAATCTTGCTCTTGGACTAGCTCTGCTTGCTCTTCTAATCCCAATCAGCCTCACTGCAGGCGCCTTTCTCCTGGGATGGTGGAAACGCCCGAACTTGCCGCACCTGTTGTTGCAGCTCGATGATAAACTCGATTCCGGCGCTCGCATTAGTTCGCTGTATGAAGTGCGAACCCGAGGACATGCGTCAATCATCCGAGTACAACTGGAATCTCTTGTCGAATCCATCTCGACCGATTGGAAGAGGGGGATCACTCTGCCACCGCGAACCCTTGGCTTCTTGTCGGCAGGAATCGCGGGAGTTCTTGTCGCTTGCGTCATTCTCGCATTCCCCATTTCGCTTCCCGCCGCTGTTTCATCGGCACCACCAGCACAAAGTGAGGCTTCGGCAACACAAATGGCGATTTCTTCGCTGACGGAAGCCTCTCAGGACAACGCGCGTACTACATTAGACGAAGTGCCCTCGCCATTGGTGTTGTCCGAGGAAGTAGCCTTCTCGCAGCGAGATTCGACCGAAGAAGTGACTCAAACCCGGCCCAATGAAGACCTCTCACTCGATTCGATACTTGACGATTTGAGCATGCTATCTCGGGGCGAAGCGCAGGTGGACGCCCCCCCTACTTCCGAGGAGCTAATGGATCTGGCCGAAGCCCAGGAACAAGCCAGACAGGCGTTGTTCGAGATGCTCATGGACCTACAGGAGCGTATGCAGAACAACCCTCGCCCACTTACACAACAGGAATCACGGTCTTTGCAGGATCAAGCTGCGCAGACCGGCGATTCGGAGATCGAACAGCAAACAGACGATCTGGTAAACGAGCCCAATCCTGACCAAATCGGAGAAAAGCTTCAGGATCTCATAGAGAAAGTGGACCCGGACTCAGTTGAGCCTGAGACTTCGCCGGAAAGCGGCGAAGAGAACGGCGATGGCTCAGGCCAAGAAACCCCTCAAAGTACCGAGATTGCCGGGGATCAAGAAGCCGGGCAACGCTTCTTGGAGCGTACGGCCCAGCAGCTTGAGGAGCAGGCAAATGCCGAAACGGAGCAAGACGGCGACTCACAGCGCCTGCCAAGCTCACAAGACAAGGACGACACCCAAGACACGGGTGAAGACGGATCCACCGATATCCGAATGGCCGGCGATCCCGATGATCTTTCGCAAACCGGCGGAGAAGAGGGAATTGGTGGAATTTCAGACGATGACCCCGCTCCCGGGGAAGTTGGGTTCATCCGCGAGGAAGCTCCCTCGACCATCGGAGCAGAAGGTGGGTTCATCAATGAATTCGTGACCAAAGGCGTTCCCGTCGAAATCGCGTCTTCGGAAACTAAAGCCGGCACCCATATCATCGACTTCGAGCGGATGGAATCGATTTTGCACGAGCGCGGTCTGCCTGAGGAAGCGCTGGATTCGGTTCGTAGATATTTTGAATTGATCACACGGCCTGAAGGAGGATCATGATTTCGGAACAGGATTTCCAAGCTGCAGCCACCACGTTTGAGCGCCTTCGCTCGGCAATCGCAGAGGTCATCGTCGGTCATGAGGAGATTGTTCGCTTTGCGTTGATCTCGCTGTTGTGCAAAGGCAACGTGCTTTTCGAGGGTGTCCCTGGGCTAGGGAAAACGCTGCTCGTCCGCACTTTAGCCAGTGCGTTGGGACTCAAATTCTCCCGCATTCAGTTCACTCCGGATCTTATGCCGGCTGATATCGTGGGAACAGACATCATCACCGAAGAGAGCGGCCATCGACAATTCTCTTTCGCCGCTGGACCGATTTTCGCTAACGTGATCCTGGCAGATGAGGTCAATCGTGCAACTCCGAAAACACAATCCGCCTTGCTGGAGGCCATGGAGGAGCGCACTGTTACCGTGGGAGCGAAAACGTATACTCTCGAAGAGCCTTACATCGTATTGGCCACGCAAAACCCCATCGAAATGGAGGGAACTTATCCCCTGCCCGAGGCACAGATTGACCGTTTCCTGCTTAAGGCCAACGTAGCTTTCCCAACCCTGGACGATTTGGTGCAGATCACAGAGCGAACTACGGAAGGAATTGGAATTCAGCTTCCTGAGGCAACGGCCACCGCCTCCGACATCTTGACTGCTCGTCAGATTGTTCGGGCGATTCCGATTGCCGCTGCTCTCCGCGAATACGTTGTCCGTCTGGTGTTGGCGACTCATCCTGAATCCGAGTACTCGCCTGGTCAGATCAAAGAATACGTCGAGTATGGTGGAAGCCCTCGCGCTGCCATCGCCCTGATTATGGGAGCAAAGGCACATGCGTTCTTAGACGGCGAGATCAACGTACGCAGAGACGATATCGAAGCCGTATTCAAAGCCGCTCTCACCCACCGTCTCGTCCTCAATTTTCGTGGCGAAGCCGAAGGCGTGTCTCCGGACGTGCTTCTCGATGAAGTTTGGAACAAAACGGCAACCAACTAACTGATGCCCCGTTTCATAGACGAAGCCTTCTTGCAGCGACTGAGCAATCTTCGCTTCATCGTAAAGGGACGAAGACAGGGCCGGCTATGCGGTGTCCATGCGTCACCTCGCGCCGGTGTGGGCCTCGAATTCGCCGACTACCGCGCCTATACGCCCGGGGATGATTTCCGCTACATCGACTGGAACGTCTACGGCCGGTTGGACCGTGTTCTTGTGAAGACGTTTGTGCACGAGGCCGATCTTCCTATCTACCTATTGATCGATTTCAGCGCCTCCATGCAAGTGGGAACACCCAACAAGGCGCAGTATGCAGCCCAGTTCGCCGCCGCCATGGCCTATCTGGGTCTCAAGGAACTGGATCGAGTCGGTGTATACCCCTTCAACGATCGACTTATCCCCGGACTCCCTCCGCGACATGGAATGGGGCAGATGGGCAAGATCATCCGACTACTGCGTGAAGCGGAGCCAGGAGGAAGAACATCGATTGATCAGGCGCTTACGGAATTTATTTCGCAAACGCGCGAAAGCGGGATCGTCTTTATCATCAGTGATTTTCTCGGGTCCAGTGGATACGAAGAAGGACTAGCCAAGCTGGTACATCGGGGCGATGAAGTGACGGTCATTCAAGTGTTGGATCCCGCCGATGCTTCGCCTCCCATGGTGGGCACAACACGGATCGTCGATGTCGAATCCAGCCAACGGCTGACCTTGACCATCGGGCATCGAACCAAAGAAGAGTACGAACAGCGGTTTCGAGAATATCAACGAGCATTGAAGGCATTCTTGTTATCGCGCCGAATCACCCATTTTCCAGTCACCACCGATCGCTCTATGGAGGGATTCATTCACGAAGATCTTCGCGCGGGAGGCGTGCTGAGATGATCATTCAGAACCCCAGCGCCTTCTACCTGCTCTTCGGCGCCCTCTTGATCCTCCTGCTTCATTTCCTCAGATCGCGCGAGCGCCGCCGGGAGGTGTCGGCGCTTTCTTTGTGGGAAGGACTTCCCGGAGATCCGCAATCGAAGGCGGCTCGTCTTCGACAACACATCGACCCGTTGCTGCTCCTACAACTCGGCGTCTTGCTGGCACTCGCATTCGCGCTGACGCAGCCTTTGCTGAGGATTCCCCAGCGATCCATTTCCAGATTGGCGATCGTGATCGATGGAAGCGCCAGCATGCGTTCGAAAACGAACAACGGCGCCTCTCGATATCAAGAAGCCGTCGAAGAAGCCGTCGCAGCCTTGGATCGCTATCCGGCCGACGAAACGATCATCATTCAGTTCTCGGAACATCCGCGACTGTTGGCACACCTGGACGAATCTTCTGAGCTCGAATCGATTCTCCGAAGCTCCTCGCCCACCTGGTACGGTGACGGAACGGCTGAAGGGCTATTGACGATGTTCGGAAGCGCGGGCGGCATCGGACAGTTCGATCGAATCGTCGTGTTGTCGGACCAAACGCTGATGGGACTGCCTCCCCAAACTGAGATGATTCTGTTCGATGAGGGGGATAACGTTGGCATCACCGCCTTTTCCGTTCGACAGAACACAGCCGATCCCGGAGTGTCTACATTCGTTGAGATTCTCAATGCCACTGAGGGATTTGTGAACACTCAGATTCGCATCAGCGATGGAGAAAACCAGACGACCTTGGCTTTGATGCTGCCACCGAGCGCAGTCGATCAATACACGATTCATTTCCCGAATTCCCGCGGGTCCGTGTTCACAGCCACTCTGGATTATCCGGACGATCTTGATGGGGACAACAAGAGATACTTCGCATTGGACAGGCCGATTGATGTGAGAGTCTTCTGGATCGGGGAGCGGAACCGCTATCTAACGGCCGCCCTATGGGCGTCAGTGCCAGTCACAGAGGTCGGCGACATCGCATCAGCCGACCTTGTCATCGTTAATCAGAGACAGGTGCCCTCCATTGAACAAGGCGTCGTCCTGTTGATTCAGTCTGCGATGGACCGTGTGCTTACGCTGGGAGAGCTTCGAGAAGCCGGCGACATCGTTGTCCGTTCCCCGAACCATTCCCTTCTTCGGTCCGTCGACGCAGCGAATTTCCGCTTCCGTCAGATCTCAGAAGCGCAGTTCGAGGTCCCTGTTGAGACACTGCTTGAAACTGATGGATTCCCCGTTCTTGCCGAGTATTCCGATCCTCAACGACGATTAGTCGTTCTCATGGCCGACTTGATGAACACGAACCTTCCGGTCACGGTCGACTTTCCGATTCTTATGCGCAACTTGGTGAATGAGCTCGTACGGATCCCGGCCGAACTCTCGTTCCAGTCTCCGGAGGTAGGAGAATTCATTTCGCTGCAAGGCAGAGGGATCGTGCGGTCCTTGACGGATGCGCAGGATCAACCCGTCCCCTATTCTAAGCCCCTTCTAACGGTCTCTCCGCAAGAACCCGGAATCTATACCTTGACAACCGACCGTGGTGCATTTGCGATCACCGTGAACAGCCCGGCTTCGGAAACGGTTTTCAAAGGAACGTCTCAACTGATTCCAGGATACACGGAGGTCAAACGGTCGGAGCGTCTCTATCCGCTGTGGCCCATTCTCGTTGGCATCGCCGTGCTGCTATTGCTCATCGAAACCTATCTTTACATAGGCCTGAATGGCCCGCTTAGGAGGTCGACTTGATCCGATTTCTGAATCCCTACCTCCTCATCGTGCTGATACCGATCCTGGCGGCAAGCCTATTCCTCATGTTGCGGAAGGGACGTTATCCCGTCCTTCGTACTGTCATCCTTGGGATTGCCGTCCTGGCAACGGCATCTCCGTTTTACGTTCAACAAACGCTGACTCATAACGTGTTCTTTCTCATTGATCGATCAGCGTCGGTGATGCTGACAACGGACGCTAATGAAGTACGAACCCGTATTCAGCAGATCATGGATTCGTCTCCCGATATGCAGTTCGGCGTGATCGAGTTCGC
>DAOVHV010000037.1 GCA_030671645.1 bacterium
ATGGAACGCCGTCTTCCCGACCTGCTCGATATCGGTCGTTCGGAAGCAGTTCTGGCACGTCGTCACTCGAGGATAGGAAGCCTCCGCGTGCCCAGCTAAGTAATCCTTAAACTGCACCATGCCGGCCGAAGTGAACAGCAGGGTGGGATCCTTGGGCACCAAGGGCGAGCTTGGCACGTTCTTGTGATCGCGCGCGGCAAAGAACTCAAGATAGCGAGTTCGTAGTTCCGAAGCCTTCATCGTTTTCTCCTTTGTCTTCTCGTTCATTGGATTATCGATCCCGTTCGACGAGGGTGCAAACCGGCCGTTGCTGTGCTTGCCGCACCTCACTATACTGAGGTGTGATTTCGAAGGGAGGGGTTCTTGGATGTTCATTGAAGCCATCGAGGCAAGACAGATTCTCGATTCCCGGGGCAATCCGACCATAGAGGCGGACGTCTATTTGGAGGACGGAGGATTCGGCCGAGCGGCCGTTCCGTCCGGTGCTTCCAAAGGGAAATTTGAAGCACATGAATTGAGAGACGAAGATTCTCATTGCTTCCACGGACGCGGCGTTACCAAGGCCATCAACAATATCCGAGAGGAAATCGAGCCGCTGCTTCTCGGCCGCAACGCCTTGGACCAACCCGAGATTGACCGCCTCCTCATTGATCTGGATGGCTCGGAAAACAAGAGCCGATTGGGAGCCAACGCACTGTTGGCCGTTTCCTTGGCTACCGCACATGCGGCCGCCGACAGTTTGGGCCTTCCTCTCTTCCGCTACATTGCAGGCACGCGCGCCGTGTCCATGCCCATCCCTATGATGAACGTGCTCAACGGCGGCGAACACGCCGATAACAACGTGGACGTGCAGGAATTCATGCTGCTTCCCGTTGGAATGACCACGTTCCGGCAGACCGTACGCGCTTGCTCGGAAATCTTCCATACGTTGAAGGGGATTCTGAAAACCAAGGGACTGGCTACGTCAGTCGGTGACGAAGGAGGGTTCGCTCCCAATCTGGAAGATAACTACGTCGCCTTGTCCTTGCTGGTGGAAGCCATCGACCGGGCCGGCTACCGCCCCGGAGAGGACATTGCCATCGCCCTCGATGTAGCAGCCACCTCGTTCCTCAAGGACGGCACCTATCAATTTACCATCGACGGTGCCGTGCAGTCGATCAGCTCGGAACAGCTGATACAGACGTATGAGAATTGGATAAAGGAATACCCTATCTTCTCTATCGAAGACGGTGTCGGCGAAGAGGACAAGGAAGGTTGGAAGCTACTGACGCAAAGGCTCGGGGACAAGGTTCAGATCGTCGGCGACGACGTGTTCGTCACCAATCCGGCCTTGCTGGAACGGGGCATCGAGATGGGATTCGCCAATTCGATCCTGATTAAACTCAACCAAATCGGAACGGTATCCGAGACGCTTCGCACCATGGACATGGCTCATTTCGCCGGCTATACGTGCGTCGTATCGCATCGCTCGGGAGAGACCGAAGATACGTCGATCGCTGATCTGGCAGTCGGAACCGGGTGTGGTCAGATCAAGAGCGGTTCGATGTCACGCTCGGAACGGGTGGCAAAGTACAATCAACTGCTTCGAATCGAGGACGAGTACGAATTGCCGCTGGCCGCCTGGCCGAAGCGGTTCACACCATAGCACAAACCGGGGGGAGCAATGGTAGGGGGACGGCACACCCTCTTGGCAGCCGGGTACTCTGGCCGCCGCGACGGCGCGCAGCGCCGTAATCGTCTTTGGTTGCTGTTGGGTTGCGCGATTGTCCTGGGAACGCTCATTTCCCTGTTCGCGGTTCGGGGAACTCGCATCCTTACCCTGCGCCAACAGCTCCAATCTTCGTTACTCATCCATGACGAAGCCATGATCGAGCGTCTGGAGTTGGAGAATCGATTGGCGCTCAAAGACGACCTTGCTGCAATCGAGGATGCCGTGCGAGAACGACTGGGCTGGATGATGCCGGGGGAAGTACGCGTTATCTTCGTTGATCGAACAAATGAACCGGCGAGTGAGGGGGAGTAAGTTGGCGAGTCCGTTCGTTCATCTCCACGTGCATTCGGAATTCAGCATCCTTGATTCGTCGTGCAAGATATCCAAGTTGCTGGACCGAGCCGAAGAACTTGGAATGAACACGCTTGCCTTGACCGATCACGGCGTGATGAGCGGCGTCATCAAGTTCTATCGCCAAGCCGTCCGGCGCAGCATCAAGCCGATCATCGGCTGTGAGATCTACGTTGCACCAGGCGATCGCAGAGATCGAACCGGCAAGGTAGGAGAACGCTTCTTCCATCTCGTGTTGCTGGCGGAAAACGAGATTGGGTATCGCAACCTCCTGCAAATCGTAAGCTGCTCACACACCGAAGGCTTCTACTACCGCCCGCGTGCAGACAAGGAATTGCTGCAAGAGCATTGCGAGGGATTGATCGCGTTATCAGCTTGCGAATCCGGTGAGATCCCGCGTTTGTTGAAGGCAGGGAACCGGGACGCTGCAGCGCGAGTTGCCAAGGAGTTCGAATCGCTGTTCGGTCGTGGCAACTTCTACATCGAGATTCAACATCATGGCACTGAACGCGATGCCAAGATCCGAAATCAACTGGTGGAACTGGCGCGTGAAGCGGATATCCCTCTGGTTGCCACCAGCGACGTGCATTACTTGACTACCGAGGATCGGTTGGCACACGAAGTCCTGCTCAATATCCGAGCCAACAAAACGCTCAATGACCCCGATCATCGTGTATTCGATGGCGAAGGCTATCACTTCCGATCCGGCGAAGAAATGGAACCGCTGTTCGCGGAATTTCCCGAAGCAATTGCGAACACGCGCCGCATCGCCGACCGCTGTTCTCTAGAACTCACCTTCGGTCAGGCGATGATCCCGCCGTTTGAGATTCCTGAGGGTGCCGGCTCTCCGAATGAATACATCCGGGGACTGGCTTACGAAGGAGCCGCCAAGCACTATCCGGAAATCAACGAAACCATCCAAGAGCGATTGGAGTATGAGCTGTCCGTGATCGAACGGATGGACTACAGCACCTATTTCCTCATCGTTTGGGACTTCGTCAAGTACTCCAAGGAACACGCTATTTCCGTAGGACCGGGAAGAGGGTCAGCGGCCGGTAGCTTGGTGTCCTATTGCCTGGGAATCACCAACGTTGACCCGCTCAAGTACAACCTGATCTTCGAGAGGTTTCTCAACCCTGATCGCGTCAGCCTGCCTGATTTCGACATCGATTTCTGCGTCAAGGGGCGCGATCAAGTCATCGACTACGTGCGGCATAAGTACGGAGGCGAGCACTGGTGGACGCGAATTGCCCAGATCGCAACTTATGACCGCATGGCGGCCCGTTCAGTCGTTCGCGACGTCGGCCGCGTGTTAGGAATCCCTTATTCTGAAACGGATCGCGTGGCCAAACTTATTCCATTCGGATGGGGATTGAAGGTGGCCGCCGACAAGGTTGCCGAATTGCGTGCGCTTCGAGAGTCGGATCCCGAAATTCAGCAGCTCATCGAAATCGGATTGCGTCTCGAGGGATTGACGCGCAATGCCTCGACCCATGCCGCCGGTGTGGTGATTGCGCCGGATTCACTTTCCGCGCATGTACCGTTGCTGCGACTGGGTGAGGGTGAGTTCGTAACCCAATTCGATATGGGGGACGTTGAAGCGGTTGGGCTCCTAAAATTCGATTTCCTTGGACTTCGTAATCTCACCTTGATCGACGAAACGAGGGAGACGCTCAGCAAATACGCCGGCGTCGAGATCTGTACCGAATCGATCCCGTTGGACGACGCAGGTACTTTCGAAATGCTCTGCGCGGGGAAGACGGCCGGGATTTTCCAATTGGAGAGTTCAGGAATGACCAATCTCATTCGACGTGTCCAGCCGAACCGATTCGAAGACCTCATCGCACTGCTGGCCCTATATCGGCCCGGTCCGCTGGAAAGCGGCATGACCAATGAATATGTGGAGCGCCGCAACGGGAATCGCCCCATCAGCTATCCGCACCCTTCGCTCAAGGACGTTCTGGAAGACACCTACGGACTACCCATCTATCAGGACCAGATCATGCTGATGGCGCGCGCACTATCCGGGTTCACGCTGGCCGAGGCCGACATCCTGCGCAAGGCGATGGGCAAGAAGGACAAAATGCTAATGGCGAGCCTTCGAACGAAATTCATCACCGGGTGTCTGGAACAGAGTGTCAGCAAGCAAGTCGCTGAGAAGACGTTCGACGAAATGGAAAAATTCTCGCGATATGGATTCAACAAGTCGCATACGACGGCATACGCGTTCATTTCCTATTGGACGGCTTATCTGAAGGCCAACTACCCGACGCACTTCATGGCCAGCCTGCTCACCAGCGTATATGGCGATCTGGACAAGGTCGCCGACTACGTCGATGAATGCAAGGAGATGGCCATCGAGATCCTGCCGCCGGACATCAACGAATCGCAGCGCGAATTCACGCCGCTCGAAGGCGGAGAGATTCGCTTCGGCCTCGGAGCGGTCAAACATGTGGGTGAAGGTGCCGTTGAAGCGATCCTCAATGCTCGCGAGGAATCTTTCGGCTCGTTTTTCGACCTCTGCCGCAAGGTCAAGGAAGAGGGACTGGACCGCGAGACGCTGGAGGCCTTGATCAAAACAGGGGCATTTGACCAATTGGGGGCGACGCGCCGAGGCCTGCTCCGCCATTTGGGAGAAGGCTTGGGGTTGATGCAGAATGCGCGGCACGAGTCTCTCACCGGACAAACGTCGTTCTTCGGAAACGAGCAGACAATCCTGCCGGACCCGCGCATTACTGAGGAGGAATTCGATCAGCGGGATCTGCTCTCCTTTGAGAAGGAATTGCTCGGGCTTTACCTGACGGCTCATCCCCTGGACGTCTACGCCGACGATCTTCAGTTGTATTGCCTGCCGTTGAGACAAGCCGGCGGCCTGGCTCCCGAACAGCAGGCATTGGTAGGAGGTCGGATCAAGTCCTTGAAACGCATCGACACCAAGCGAGGCAATCAAATGGCGTTCGTCGTGCTCGAAGATGGAAACTCCGAAGCAGAGATTATCTTCTTCCCCAAGGTGCTTGATGTCGCCAATGCGTTGATCTATGAAGACGCCTTGGTCGGTTTGACCGTGACAGCCGGGCAGCGAAACGGCGACATGAACTTGATCGCCGAGGAGGTTTTCCCGCTATCGGAAATCTCCCAGCGAGCAAGACTGGCTGTTACGCTCAAGCTGGACGGTTCCCAGCTGTCCAAACCTCAGTTGTCGGAGCTCGTTCGAACGTTGCAGCAGCACCCAGGGGACGCTCCAGTTCGCATCCATGTGATGGATACCTTGGGCAGCGTGATTGTTCTTGCCGATGCTCGATTCTGTGTGGCTCCGAGTCAGCGTCTCCGATCGACGTTGTGTGCATTGACCGGCGTTCTCGAGGTATCCATGAAGAACGGAGATTCAGGATGAGACCGCCCCTTCACCGAGTTCTTAGGTGGCTGGTTCCCGGTTTGTGCATCAAGCGGTGGATATTCCTCGCTTTTGTCTCCATGGGATTGATTGTTATGGCCGCCTTGTACGCATTCGGCGTTGATGTAGCACGGGCTCTCTATCGAATGATTCCACTCACATCGTTTGCGCGAAATTTCTTGATGATCGCTATGATTGCCGCCGGCCTCTCCGGCTTCTCGCTCTCGCTCATTCAGTTGGTTCGGTCTGTTGCCAGGGCAGTTGCTCCAGACGTCTCCGAGAAACCTTCGGCGCTCATTTACCGGCGCAGAATTCTCGATCGCGGCCCGAAGGTTGTTGCCGTCGGTGGTGGAACCGGACTTTCTACGCTGCTGCGCGGACTCAAGCAAATGACATCAAACATCACTGCGGTCGTGACCGTGATGGACGACGGGGGCAGCTCGGGACGCCTTCGCCGGCAAGTCGACGTGTTGCCTCCCGGCGATGTTAGGAATTGCTTGCTGGCATTGGCCGACGACGAAGAGCGGCTTTCCAACTACTTCCAATACCGCCTGACTGCACCGGAGGAGCTGGCCGGCCATGCGTTGGGCAACCTCCTGCTGATGGGACTTGAACAAGCGACGGGAAGTTTCGATCGCGCGGTGGAAGCAATGAGCCATGTCCTAAGAATCCGCGGCCGTGTGCTGCCCGCCACACTGGACAATGCTCAGTTGGCAGCCATCATGGATGATGGATCTGTCGTCACGGGGGAAACGCGAATTGTCTCTGATCCTCGTCGTATCAAGCACATGGCACTGCTACCGAATCGAGTGAGTCCCTATGCGATGGTGTTGGAGGCCATCAACGAGGCAGATCTGATCCTGCTAGGTCCAGGCAGCTTGTTCACAAGCCTGATTCCGAACCTATTGATCGACGGGGTTGCTGCCGCAATCGAAGAGGCGGCAGCTGAAAAGATGCTGGTGGCCAATCTGATGACGCAACACGGCGAGACGGATTCGCTCTCGCTTGGCGACCACCTGGAGATTCTCAACGAGTACATCCACCTTTCTCGGTTCGACCACTTGCTGGTCAATTCAGAGATTCCCAGCAGTGATTTCTTGACCAAGTACCGGCACGAAGAGGCGGAGCCGGTTGTCGACGACCTGGATGATCCGAATGAGTTTGGTCTTATTGCGATTCGAGAAGACCTGTTGGGGACGGCGAAATGGGCGGGCAAGCAAACTGTCAAGCATGATCCTGAGAAGCTTGCGCGCGCCATCGCCAAACACACCCAAGCATTTGTTCAGCATCGGCTCTCCGACGCGGAGGACGCCACGAACAAAGCCTCGCCTAGCCCTTGATGACCGCCAAGGGGCGCAATTTCACTACGGGCGATGTGATCCCGGATGCCGTCGATGCACGGACGACTTTCTCGATGTCCTTATAGGCACCCGGTGCCTCTTCCGCGACGCCTCGTAAGGAGTGAGCCCAGAGCTTGATGCCCTGGGATGAGAGCTCGGATACAACGGTTTCGCCCCAGAACTTCTTGGCCGCCTTCTTCCGAGAGAGAGCTCGCCCGGCACCGTGAATGCCGCTTCCGAACGCTTTTTCCATTCCGACATCGGTGCCGCGCAGGACATAGGATGCCGTTCCCATCGTCCCGCCAACGATGACCGGGTGACCGACATTCCGATAGGCCGCAGGCGACTCATCCCGACCAGGGCCGAACGCGCGGGTGGAGCCTTTGCGATGCACTAGAAGTTCTCGCTCGATTCCGTCAACAGAATGCGTCTCGAACTTGGCGTTATTGTGCCCGATATCGTAAACAGTTCGGATTTCCGAGGACGAGATACCGAGCACATTCTGCATCGATTCTCGAACTAAGTAGGCAATCATCTGACGATTGGCAAAAGCGCAGTTGGCGCCGCAAGCGACAGCGGCCAAATAACGCCTCCCTTCCTTGGACTCGATGGGTGCGCAGACCAGTTCGCGCTCCGGGATATCAAATCCATATTTGGCCACCGCCTGGGCCATTTCCTTGAGATAATCTTGGCCGATTTGATGGCCGAGCGCGCGCGATCCGGTATGGATGGACAACACGATCTGATCTTGGAACAGACCGTAGACTTCAGCGGATTCGGGATCCAAAACCTTCTCCACGACCTGAATTTCCAGATAGTGGTTGCCCGAGCCCAATGTTCCGACTTGTCTGAACTGCCGTTGCTTGGCGCGATCGCTGACCGTATCGGGGTCTGCATGCGGCATACAACCGCCCTCTTCGATGAATTCCAGATCGCTGGCAACTCCGTGCCCGCGCGAAATGATGTACTCGGCTCCCGTTCGCAGTAAATCGTTCAACTCGGAAACTGACAATCGCAGGTTCCCTTGAGAACCCAACCCGGCCGGGATCGTGCGAAATAGGGATTCACCGATCGATTCAAGTGATGGTTCGATTTCA
>DAOVHV010000085.1 GCA_030671645.1 bacterium
GCTGGGATTCCCTTCGTGATACCCCTCGAGGGACAGTTTTGGGACTTTCACTTGGCTAAGTCGGAAGCCGGGCGAATCCTTGTCTCCCAACCGACACGCCAACCGCTCTTACTGCGTGCGCTTGTCGCCCAGCGCGGCTACTCTGTCACTCTCAAGCATCCAGCGCCGCGGCCACCAAACTTGCTTCTACTACCTAAGAAGTAGAAGGCACCGCGGATGATGTCGTCTGCTCTGATCTGCAGTAGATTGCTCCCCAGTCTCCGGCGGTCGAGAGGAATGGGACTACAGCCTCCCTCCTCGATGTTGATCAGATCCGCCGAGAACTTCCGTCCACAGAAGTTACAGGTCATGACGTTGCCATCTTGACTGTAGCCTTGCTTCTCTAGATAGCACTCGCCACATGCGTTGAAGGCAGCCCGTAGAATGCCGGTTGCTGTCGTAATGATGAAGAACTCGATTGGCTCACCTTCGTGGACGTAGGTGAAATAATCCGCTTCGTAGGCCTCAAAGGTATCAGTGGGAAGGAGCACGTCCCCTGCAGCATTGGCCGTCACGTAGGGATACGGTGCATGGCCTCGCGTAGCTGCCAGAAGTTCCTCCAGAGGGGATGAAGGATCGGCGTCGGCTGCTGCCGGCTCTGTTTCGGCTACTTCTGTGACAACTTCCAAATCCGTCAGCAGACCTTCATCGTCAACAGACTCGGGAATGGGCACTGCGGTGACAGCCGACTCCGGCTTTGCTTCCGCGACCTCTCCCATTGCAGTTTCAGTCGACGGTAGCGTCTCCGCCTGGACTGTCGCAGCTGTTTCCGCATCGAGTTTCGTGTCCCCCGCAGTCAACAGAAACAAGGATAATCCCGCTGCCAGAGCAACGGCCAGAATAATCAGGAGTGTTCTACTCATCGAACCCACCTCTCATTTCTCATACCAAGGGCCGCAGCTTTCGACCCTAGACCCATCATCTCCATGTTTGCAGATGTAAGTAGTGTAGATCGGCAAGCGTCCTTACAGGCTAGACTATTCCAAGATGGAATACAAATCCTCTCTAGCTTTGCCCGAGAATCGATTCGGATACAGAGTTGGGCCCGGAACAATGGAGGGAGGCGACAAGGGTGATTGATCTTCGCGTCGGAACCTAACCAGGCAGCATAGGAATTGCCGTGACGTTTGCAGGGAGGCGGGCAGGCAGTGGCTGAAACCGCGCCGTCCGAAACGGGCGCCCGGAAGGCCGCTCCATACGTAGCTTTCGATGAAGGCAGTGTTCCGAGATTCGGAACCTGTTCATCACACTCTGGCAGACTACTTCTGAACCGGGAGATGAGTTCGGCAATCGTTAGTTCTCCTATTCCCAAGATCCCCCCGGAGAGGCCTTCTCATGATAAATCGCCAGCTCTCGGGAGAGGAAACGCGGGACGCGTAACCCTCCAGTCTCTCAGCGGACTGAAGTCTTCCGTCATCTTCCAGCAGATTCTTGTGTTGGAATGCATGACGCGATCCCGAGTTCTTTCCAGCTCCTTTTCCTTTTTCTCGTATCATCGTAATTGGTGACGTTGATGGGTGATAATCAGCGAGTTGGCACTCAGCGGTAAGCATCTTGGAGGCTAATCAAATGTCGACTGAGGTTGTTGTGCTTCTCGGAACTGCCGCCACGATCGGCTTTGTTCACACGTTGATAGGCCCCGACCACTACCTGCCGTTCATTGTTCTGTCCAAAGCAAGGAGCTGGTCGACGAAGAAGACAGTCCTGATCACGTTCCTATGTGGCCTTGGGCACGTGCTGAGCTCCATAGTCCTTGGTTTCGCTGGGATCGCCGTGGGCATAGCAGTGTCGCGGCTGGAGATCGTGGAGTCGCTGCGAGGAGAGATCGCTTCGTGGGTTCTCATTGGGTTCGGAGTGATGTACACGGCGTGGGGCATCCGCAGCGCCGTTCGCAATCGACCTCATACTCACTTCCATGCTCACGAGAAAGGAGAGGGGCACACGCACGAGCACGGCCACGTCGGCGAGCATGGGCACGTGCATGATACGAAGGCACGGAGACTTACGCCTTGGGCTCTGTTTATCATCTTTGTTCTTGGTCCCTGTGAACCCTTGATTCCACTGCTGATGTATCCCGCCGCGACGGGAAGCGTCTTGGACGTGATGGTTGTCACTTCCGTTTTCGGGGTCGTCACCATTGGCACCATGCTCGGAGTGGTGCTCGTGCTTCGCTCGGGGCTGGCAAGGCTTCCCCTCGGCCCAATTGAGCGCTACGCGCATGCTCTGGCCGGTCTGGCAATCCTCACGTCCGGCGGTGCAATGAAGCTGTTCGGACTGTAGGCGGAGAGAGTTCTCGATCGCCTTACACGAACAAGGTTTGTGGAAAGTTCTGGCGACACAATACTAAATAGCTACCAATAGACGATCTCCCTCCTCTCGCTTATCCGATCTTCTATGTTGAACTTGGTTCATGACTCGAATCTCGCGTCATCTGTCGGAGTTCCGCCTGCATACGCGCACCGGGCACCCGCTCCACAACGGAGGCGCACTTGCCCGCTCCTGCGAAAGGCCGTATAACCATGCAAGGCGCGGCTCAATCGATCCGCGCCAACTTCTCGAGGTGAGACGATGCCGAAAGAGGCAATGCGTGAGTCCCTCCGTCCCCGAATCGACGCAGCACGAGTCAACCTCCGTTCGTACGATCCGGAGGAGCTTGTCCATCGGGGCGGGCTGACCCTCTCTGAGAACCGGCTGGAATTCACCCTGCTCGGTACATCGTATTACATCCAGCTGCCGGATCTCGTCGCCCATTTCGCGGACGGAACGGTTTGCCCCGAGGAACTACAGATCCTGTTCCTCGACTATCTCGTCCACGGGGACGGTACGCCCCCGTCGGGCCAATGGATCGGATTCCAGCAACTGCCGAACGGCATGTTCTACCGTAAGGCGTTTCAGGGGTACTCGGGAGATCAATTGGTGCACGATCTTGGCGAGAAGATTGACGCATTCCGGGAAGCCGCCGCAAGCCTTGGTGGTGAGCCGGTCGAACTGGGCGATGCAGCCTATGCGTTTCGTGTGCTCCCCAACGTTCTTCTCGCCGTGGTCTGGTGGAACGGAGACGAGGAATTCCCGGCCAACGGAACCGTCCTGTTCGATGCGTCGACAAGCCATTACCTTCCAACCGACGGACTGGCCATTGTCGGACGGATGCTCTGCCGGAAGCTGGCCAAGCTGGGAGGAGCTCAATGAAGCTCGCGGTCGCCGGAAAAGGTGGTGTGGGGAAGACGACACTGGTCGCCCTGCTAGCCCGTGAAGCCGCAGCACGTTCCTACCGCGTTCTGGTGGTCGACGGTGATCCTGACTCCAATCTGGCGACAACCCTCGGATTTCCCAATCCGGTCGCTCCGCTCGCTGAGGAGGACGCGCTCGTCGCCGAGCGCGCGGGAACCGGCGGGTTCGTTCGCCTGAATCCAACCGTCGACGACATCCCGGATCGCTATGCCGTGGAACAGGACGGGATTCGACTGCTCGTCCTCGGCGGAATCCGAGGCGGAGGAATGGGGTGTGCCTGCCCGGCCAACACGCTCCTCAAGGCCCTCATCGCCCACTTAATGCTGCAAGAGGACGACGTGGTCATCGTCGACATGGAGGCAGGAATCGAGCACCTCGGCCGAGGGACGGTCCGAGGCGTGGACGCCCTCCTCCTTGTCGTGGAATCGGATCGCCGCACCCTCGAAACGGCCGAGCGGACCCTCGGGCTGGCCCGCGAGATCGGGATCGAGCGGATTCTCGCCGTAGCTAACAAGGTTCGAGATTCGGAGGAACTGAGCGAGATCGAGCATGGCCTCCCGACCGGCGTACCAATCGTGGGCGTCATCCCGTATCTCGATGAGCTTCGCATCGCAGCTCGCCGTGGTCCGCTCCCGAAAGCTCAGCGTTTCCCGGCAGTCGGCGATCTATTCTCGATACTGGAGCACCGCCTCCAAATTGCCCAACCTTAGGCTAATTCAGCGCCCATCGGCATCCGCTTGCGAGACGCCCTATGTCATGGTATCGTCATGCTACATAAGGATTTCACAACGGACATGCCTCAGGATACACGCCTCAAGCGGCATCTCCGTTCACATAGCTATATCGGCGATTGGTGGATGCGCCCGAGGAGGTGTGCGTATGTCGAGAATAATCGCCACAGCGGCGATCCGCGGAGCCCACGCGTACATGGAGAAGGCCCGAATACAGCTCCAGGAAGCTGTCGAAACATTCGGCCCGGACAAGAAGGTCGAGTTCCCCAATACAGCCTACTATCTCCCTCTCACGCTGGCCCTCACCGGCTTGGAGGTCACAACCTTGTCCGGTGCACAGAAGACTCTTGAGCGCGCCGAACAGCTGCTTCCCCCGGTTCCGCAGGGCAGCATGTGGCTGCCGTATCTCGGAAACGCGCTTGATGCAGGGATCGCAACCCTCCTCTCCGAAGAGATCATTGAAGTACTCAAGTACGTGCGGGGGGAGGAGCCCGAGGCTCCATGGCTCGGATTCACCGGCGACTCCACGCTCCGCACACAGGGTATCAAACTGGTCGACGGACGGATGCCCGGCTTCGCCGCCTGTGTGGGGGCCCTCCCCACCAACGAAGAGGCCGTAGAACTCGCCCGTTCTCTCCAAGAGCGGAGCATCCTCGTCTTCATGGCGTCGAGCACCAACGGACGCTCGATGCCCGAGCAGCTGGCGGAAGAGGGAATCGAGATGGGATGGGACACGTTCCTCGTTCCGTACGGCAAGGACACGTCAGCCGCCGTTCTCGCGCTCAACTTCGCCGCACGCGCAGCGATGACGTTCGGGGGTGTGAAACCGGGAGACATGAACGCAGCCCGCAAGATCCTGATGTACAACAAAGAGCGCGTCTTCGCGTTCGTCCTCGCGCTGGGAGCCGATCACGAGCCATCCCAGAATGGCAATCAGCTGCTGACCGATGAGAAGTACGCCACCGCCGCAGGGGCGATCAACTTCGGGTTCCCCGTCATCTCCGACGTCAAGATCCCGCAAATCCTACCCAGCGGCATCTGCACGTACGAGCACGTCGTATCGGGGATCGCTCGGGATCAGATCGTCAGCAAGGCGGTCGAGGTTCGAGGATTGAAGCTAAAGGTGAGCGACATCCCGATCCCGGTGCCCTACGGCGCCGGATTCGAAGGCGAGCGAGTCCGCAAGGAGCAAATGCAGGTCCAGTTCGGCGGCAAGTATACCGAGGCATTCGAAATTGTTCGCGGAAGGCCGATGGACGAGATTCAAGATGGGAGCATCGAGCTGATCGGCCCGAACATCGACGAAATCGAAATAGGCGGGGCGTTGCCGTTCGGCGTCATCGTCGAAGTTGCCGGGCGCAACTTCAAGGAAGACTTCGAAACCGTGGTCGAACGACGCATCCACGAGTTCTCCTCCTGGGCCTACGGCGTGTTCC
>DAOVHV010000104.1 GCA_030671645.1 bacterium
AACGGACCGTAGCGAAGAAGATGGGACGAGCCTCAGACGAGCGTCTCCTTGTCCTCGACGCAACCACCGGACAAAATGGGATTTCCCAGGCTCGTCACTTCCATGACGCCATCGACCTATCGGGCATCATCCTGACGAAAGTCGATGGAACAGCCAAGGGTGGCGTAGTACTCGCCATCTGGGATGCGTTACAGATCCCGTTGACGCATATCGGCGTCGGCGAGACTGCAGAAGATTTACACACGTTCTCGGCGACTGAGTTCGTCGAGGCGCTTTTTGACAGTTAACGAAACTCGAAACGACGGGCTTGATCAATGAGGAGGCACGAAGTGGGAAAGAACGTTTTTTTCTTCAGCAAAGAACAGACAGACGGAAACGCGACCATGAAGGAACTGCTGGGAGGCAAGGGCGCCAATCTGGCCGAGATGTCGGAGCTTGACATTCCCGTCCCCCCAGGATTTACACTTACGACCGAGGTGTGCGGGTATTTTCAGGATCACGAAGGTAACTATCCTGACGGTCTGCGCGAAGAAGTGGCCGACAGCCTCAAGAAACTGGAAACGGCCACTGGCAAGATCTTCGGCAATGTGGAGAACCCGTTGCTTATCTCGGTTCGGTCGGGTGCCTTCGTGTCCATGCCCGGCATGATGGACACGATCCTCAACCTCGGAGTCACCGACGAAACGGTCGCCGGGTTGGCAGCCAAGTCGGGTAACGAACGGTTCGCTTACGATTCCTACCGCCGCCTGTTGCAGATGTACGGCGACGTCGTCATGAACCTCAAGCCGGAAACTGAGACCGATCACGATCCGTTCGAGGAGATTCTAGAGGCCCTGAAAAACGAGAAGGGGGCCAAACTTGATACAGACCTTTCCACCGAGGACCTCAAGGAGCTGGTTGCTCGTTTCAAAGCCGTCATCGAGCAGAAGGCGGGCCGGCCGTTCCCGCAGGATCCGACCGAGCAACTGTGGGGCGCCATTGAAGCCGTATTCAGTTCCTGGAACAATCCGCGCGCCATCAAGTACCGCCAGATCAACGACATCAAGGGACTTCTCGGTACGGCAGTCAACGTTCAAGCAATGGTGTTCGGGAACATGGGCGACGGCTGCGGCACGGGCGTAGCGTTCACGCGCGATCCTGCGACCGGTGCAAACGAATTCTACGGCGAGTATCTCATGAATGCACAAGGTGAAGATGTCGTCGCCGGTATCCGCACGCCGTTGCCGATCTCAACACTAGATGACGAGATGCCGGGCATTTATTCTGAATTGATCGATATTCGTGCCAAGCTCGAAGCGCATTATCGCGACATGCAGGACATCGAGTTCACCATCGAGGATGGCGTGCTCTACATGCTGCAAACGCGGAACGGGAAGCGGACGGCCTTCAGCTGGCTGAGATCACAAGTAGAGATGGTGAGAGAGGGCCTGATTGCGAAAGATGAAGCCGTGAGCCGCGTTCCGGCATCCGAATTCGACAAACTGTTCGCCCCCATCCTCGACAAGAAATACATCGACCGGAATGAACTAAAGCCAGTTGCCAATGGCCTCAACGCAAGTCCGGGCGGAGCTTGCGGACAGGTCGTGTTTTCCGCAGATGAAGCCGAGACAGCGGCAGCAGCCGGCAAGAAGGTCATTCTGGTACGTATAGAAACTTCGCCCGAGGACATAGGCGGCATGAATGTAGCGGAGGGTGTAGTCACGGCTCGCGGCGGGATGACATCGCATGCCGCGGTTGTCGCACGCGGCATGGGCTGCCCATGCGTAGCTGGTGCAGAAGATCTTCGCATTGACTACGCGGCCAAGAAGATGACCGTTGGCAATCTCAATATCGCCCAGGGAGACGTTATCTCTATCGACGGTTTTGTAGGTGACATCTACAACGCTGAGGTGCCAGTAATGCCCTCTGAGATCGTCCAGGTCCTGAACGGAGAATTGTCTGCCGAGAACTCCGAACTCTACCGCAATTACGAGACTTTCATGAGTTGGGCGGACGGATTCAGAACCCTCGGCGTTCGAACCAACGCCGACACGCCCCACGATACCGTGATTGCCGTCAAGTTCGGCGCTGAAGGGATCGGTCTAACACGCACAGAGCACATGTTCTTCGAGGGCGACCGGATCGTCTCGTTCCGGCGGCTGGTTCTCGCCGCGGAAACCGTGAAGAGACTCCGCGTGGACGAGGAGATCGACGACCTAACGGAGCTGCAGAAGGCGTGCAAGGACGACAAGGCTGCGGTCGACGCGATCAGGCAGTACAAGCAAGCACTGCAGGAGCTCCTCCCACTGCAGCGGGGCGATTTCGAAGGCATCTTCAAGGCCTTGAATGGCCTTCCGGCCACCATCCGTTTGCTAGACCCGCCGCTGCACGAGTTCCTTCCGCACGATGCCGAAGGACAGAAGGAAGTGGCCGACGTGATGGGTGTATCCGCTGACATCATCCGCGAAAAGGTCGAATCGCTGCACGAGTTCAACCCCATGCTCGGACATCGTGGCTGCCGCCTGGGCATCATCTATCCGGAAATCTCAGAGATGCAGGTTCGCGCCATCATGGAAGCGGCCTGCAACGTGCATAAGTCCGGCACCCCTGTGAAGCCCGAGATCATGATTCCGCTGGTCGGACACGTGAAGGAGCTGGCGCTTCAACGCGAACTCTCCGTTCAAGTCGCCAACGAAGTGTTGACGGCCAACGGCCTAACCAAGGCCGAGATCCCATATTTGGTGGGCACGATGATCGAAGTGCCGCGGGCTGCCGTCACTGCCGACCAAATCGCGACCGAGGCTGACTTCTTCAGCTTCGGAACCAACGACCTAACCCAGATGGGATGCGGTTTCTCACGCGATGACGCTGGCAAGTTCCTCAAAGACTACGTGGAATTGGGCATCTACGACAAGGACCCGTTCCAGGTACTGGATCAAGCCGGCGTTGGCAAGCTGGTGGCCATGGCCTGCGAGCTGGGCCGCAAGACAAGGCCTGACATCAAGCTCGGCATCTGTGGCGAACACGGCGGAGAACCATCATCAGTCGCCTTCTGCCACAAAGTTGGACTCAACTACGTCAGCTGCAGCCCCTACCGCGTGCCGGTTGCCAGACTTGCGGCCGCCCAGGCAGCCATCAATTCGTAGCCTGTGTGGCCAGAGAAACCACCAGCAATGGAGGTTTCTCCCAAGCTACTGGCAGTATTCGTGACCTGCCAGTAGCCAGCAGCATCAAGCAGCTATCCGGGGATAGTGATTGAGCTGCGAGAGAACGCCTCGCACGGCTGGGCGTACTCGCGAACTACAAGACCGGACTAGGTGCGGCCTACCGAAAAGCAGAGGGCAACTGCAGCAACGCCAAACGCTGTTTGGCTGGGTTTATCCTGTTCCATGGCGATCTCCCCACAGCCGAAGATTATTCGCGTAGAACCTAGCGTCGTGCATCGCTTTCAGATAGAGCCGCCAGCGGCGTTATCTGTTGGTGTCGATGCATCGGATTCAACATTGTCTTCTTGCTGTGTGACCGACTGGAATGCCCGATACATGCCCCATCGATACGAGGTATACAAGGCCGCCCAAGCGGCCCACAGAAGGCCCGGGACGTTCCACGCCAAAGATTCCCCTTGACCGAGATCGTACGCGAAGAATGCAACCAGGCAAGTCCAAACCAGCGCAGATAGCGGGAACCCGATCGGACGCACAATCGCTTTGGTAAAGACAAACTCCAAAAGCAGAAGTGCACCAACACCTGCTTTGAGGAAATCGAACGAGCCGTCCTGCCCGAGAAACGCAGTGACGACAAGGACGATCCCCAGTCCCAGCGATAGTGGCCACCATAGGCCCACATCCTTGAAAGCAAGTTGCAGGAGCACCTTCTCCGTGGCAGTTTTTGGGGCATCTGCGTTCAAGGGGCCGAGCCACTCCCGTACCGTTTCGATATCTTCCTTGGACATCTGGAATTCGCAGCGCTCTGGCAAATGGACAATGAGAAGTGGTCGTTCCGCGACCTCGCCAAGCAGTTCGATCTCCTTGTGAAAATCAGATCGAGGGAAGATGTACTCTACGTCTTCTGACTTGCAGGTCAAGACGAGTTGTTTTTTTTCACGGGTGAGGGACCACGCGCCCTTCTTGCCAGCTTTGCCGGTGACAATGACGAACGGAAGCTCTGTCATCCTCTTTCTTCTCACGAGTCCCTCCTATGCCGAACCATGCTGGGTGCGCGAACTTGCGCCGAGACTCTTTCTCCTGCGTTCTCACAAGTGTTTCGTTCCATCTATTCCCTCATATTTCCCTTGGACTTCTCGACGTCATCCTACAGTCATGAAACTGCGCGATCAAATCACTGAGGTTGGCGTCACGAGCAAGGATTCTCGAGGTCTGTGGAAACTGAAGCGGGAAATGCCACTGCCCGAAGATGCTCCGGAAGGCGCCGGACCTGCCAATCACGTTCTTTGGCAGCAGCTTTAAGCTGATTCCGATAATCCACATGTTGGATCGCAAGACTTGACCCCCAACACTCCTACATGTTGACAGCAGTATCCCGAAAACGCCCGAATGTCAACCCATCAAGGGAATCGGTAATTCATTGCAATTCAAGAATAAAGGCCTGACCCCGAACCCTAATCCGCCTCATCCAATTTCCTGACTGCATCCAAGTTGAAGCCCTTGACCACCAGCCAGGCTCCCATCACAAGTTCCTGTGGCGCCAACACCATTTGCAGATAGAACCCAATGCCATTATCCA
>DAOVHV010000126.1 GCA_030671645.1 bacterium
CGATCGAATGCCGATCCACTCAGACTCGTACGGCGAAATATCCCGCACCCCCCTTTTCTTGATACGACCTAGCTGAAAGCAGGAAGCAACATCTGGTTCGTATCAGAAGGAAAGGACGGGGCCATGCAGGAAGGAAGAGTACTACCTCCATATCGAATCAAAGTTATCGAGCCTATTTCGATTCTGTCACTCGATGAACGGCGCGATCGGTTACAGGAAGCCGGATACAATATGTTTCATCTTCGTTCGAAGGACGTCTACGTCGATCTGTTGACGGACTCGGGAACCGGCGGAATGAGCCAGGACCAGTGGTCGGCCATCATGCGCGGCGATGAATCGTATGCCGGCAGCCGTAGCTACGAGCGGTTTCGCGAAGCCGTTGACGAGATCTTCGGGTTCGAATACGTCCTGCCCACGCATCAGGGCCGGGCTGCGGAAAACGTTCTGTTCTCGACGGTGGTCAAACCGGGACACATCGTTCCCAACAACATGCACTTCGACACCACCCGCGCCAATATCCTGGCCAACGGTGGAGAGCCGGTGAATCTGGTGATCGACGAGGCGTTCGATCCTTCGAACCTGCACCCGTTCAAGGGGAACATGGATCCCGAGAAGCTCCGTTGCTTGATTGCCGAAGTGGGAGCGAATCGAATTCCCGTGGTGCTGATGACGATCACCAACAACAGTGGCGGCGGGCAACCGGTTTCGCTGGCCAACCTACGCGAGATCAGTGCAATCGCCCGAGAAAACGGCCTTCCGTTCTTCATCGACGCCTGCCGATTTGCCGAAAACGCCTACTTCATTCGAGAACGTGAGCCAGGCTATGCCGACAAGTCGCCGGCTGCCATTGTCCGCGAGATCTTCGAGCTTGCCGACGGTATGACGATGAGCGCCAAGAAAGACGGTCTCGTCAACATCGGCGGCATTCTGGCCATGAACGATGTCGAGACTTACGAGATGACGCGCACACGTCTGATCCTGATGGAAGGATTCCCGACCTACGGCGGGTTGGCGGGACGCGATCTGGAGGCGATTGCAGTCGGGCTTCGTGAAGCTCTCGATCCTCTGTATCTGGCGGACCGCGTGGGGCAGGTCCGGTACTTGGGCGAGGGGCTCAAGTCGATCGGTGTCCCCGTGATCGAGCCCATCGGCGGCCATGCTGTGTACATCGATGCCCGCGCACTTGTTCCCTCGATTCCGCAGTCGGAATTCCCGGCGCTGTCCGTCGCCAACGAGCTGTATCTGGCCGAAGGTGTTCGCGGTGTGGAAATCGGAAGCGTCATGTTCGCGCACGAATCTGATGACGGAACGGTTCAGTATCCCAAGATGGAACTTGTGCGGCTGGCCATTCCTCGGCGGATGTACATGCGAGAACATTTCGACGTTGTGATCGACGCGGCAAAATCGGTGGCAGCGAAGTGCGACTCGCTGCCGGGATATCGACTTATCGAAGGTTCAGGGCCGCTACGCCATTTCGTGGCTCGATTCATGCCCCTTCACCGCGCCTAGCCATCATCATGATTACGGCATATCAAGGAGAATTGGCAGGGATCGCCACCGCTTTTTGTTGGACGGCGAGTTACCTCCTGTTTACGATTGCCGTACGGATCGCCGGCCCCAAATGGCTGAATCGCTGGCGGCTGTCCATTGCCGTCGTGTTGTTGCTGATCGTGCACTGGATCGTCTATCGAACGCCGCTTCCGTTCGGAGCCGATTGGGGGAGATGGGGTTGGCTGACGTTGTCCGGTGTGATCGGATTCGCCATCTCGGACGCCCTTCTGTTTCGCGCCCTGTTGTACCTGGGCGCGCACCGCACCTCGCTCGTTACGGCACTGATTCCGGTGATGAGCGGCCTGTTGGCCTGGGCCATCTTTGGTGAGCAACTGACGTTGGCTCAAGTGCTGTCTTCCGGGGCCGTTGTGGCCGGCATTGCCCTGGTGATCTCGGCGCGGCCGGCGGGCCAAGAACCGGCGGCTCGGAAACAGATTGCACTCGGAGTGATGTTTGCGCTGGGAACGGTAGGAACCCAATCCCTGCGCTACATCCTTTCCAAGCAAGCGTTGGGTGGTGGATTCCCTGTTCTGTCCGCCAATGTCGTTCAGATATTGGCGGCAACGATCGCCGTGTGGCTGGCCGCCTTGTTCGGCGGGCGATGGAAGAAGGATCTGGATGTCTTTCGAAATCGCAAAGCCGCTCTCTCCATGATCGGGGGAGCGATCGCAGGCCCCTTTGTCGGGGTCACGCTTTCTATGGTGGCGTTGGCCAAGGCGCAGATCGGGATCGCATCCACTTTGATGGCGCTTCCGCCGGTGCTGCTGCTGCCATTCGCATATTTCGTCTTGAAGGAGAACGTCGGCCCAAGAACTGTGGCGGGAACCGCCCTTGCCATCGGAGGCGTGGCCTGTCTATTCCTGATCTAGCTGGTGTCTAGCTAGCCTAGTACTCGCTTTGCGGTCTCGGAGAGAGTTCCACGAATCAGACGGAACGGCTTCTCCGTCAGATCGAGAATAGCTGACGACACGCCTGTGACGTCGCCTGTGACGATCAAATCAGCTTCTGTGAAGCTCTCGATGATCTCGGCCACGTCGTTGAGCGGTGGCGCGTTGCGACGATTGACCGACGTGCCGAACACGGGGCGTTTCAGGATCGAGCCGAAGAATGGATGATCGGGTACGCGGATTCCGATTTTGCCTTCAAGCACGGTTGAGGGCGGAGCGTCGGGACCGGCCGGCAGCAACAGAGTGTACGGGCCGGGGAGCAATTGATGGATCATCCGCAATAGGTCCGGTGTGCATTGCGCAAACGTCGCGAGTTGGGAAACCCGGCACAGATGCAGGGCGAACGGCTGGTTCGGCTCGCGCTCTTTCAATCGTCGCACGTGAGCCAGCGTTCGCTCGTCCCAAGGATTGCCCCCGATACCATACACCGTGTCCGTGGGGAAGATGATGGTGCGGCCTGTTTCCAAGGCCATATCCACGGCCGCGGCTGTCTCAGGATGGTCGTAGGAAAGAACAGTGGGAATCATGCGCAGATGAAGTGGATGACGTCTCCGTCGGAAACGACGTAGTCATGACCGGCGCGATGCACATGTCCCGCGTCCCGCAACGGCTTCTCAGAGCCCGCCTCGACCAAGTCGTCCAGAGCCATGACTTCCGCAAGCACGAAACGATCGGAAAAATCGGAATGAATTCTCCCCCCGGCATCAGGCGCCGTCGTTCCCGCCGGCACCGTCCAGGCTCGCACCTCCGGCCCTTCGAACGTGAAGAAGGTGACCAGGTTCAGCAGGTCGTAGCCGGCTCGGACGAGAAGATCCAGTCCTGTTGTTTTCATGCCGTATTGGTTCAGGTACGAGACGCGTTCTTCTTGCGAGCCGGCGATTTCTCCGATCTCGGCTTCCAATCGTCCGCGAATGGGAATGGCTTCCGAACCGTGTTCGGTTGCGATCTGCTTCACAGCGGCCCAATGAGTGGATTCGCCATCGTCTCCGAGGTTGGCGACAAACAAGCAGGGTTTGGCAGTCAACGGCGCGGTTTCCGCAATCAACGGTTCGATCACGTGCTCGATAGGAATGGATCGAATGGGCGTGCCACGAGAGACGTGATCGAGCAACGCCTCCCAAGCGGCCAATCGTGCCAGAGAGGATCGGTCCTTGCCCTTGGTTTCTTGGCCGAGACGCTTGGCCACTCGGCCGAGGGTTTCCAAATCCTTCAACAGCAGTTCGGTCTCGACAATTTCGATGTCGCGTACGGGATCGATTGACCCGGTGACGTGTGCGACGTTCGGGTCTTCGAAGCAGCGCACGACGTGGAGGATGGCATCGACGGCTCGGATCTCGGAGAGGAACTGATTTCCCATTCCTTCGCCGTCGGAGGCATGTTCGACCAATCCGGCGATGTCGATGAATTCGAGGTGAGTCGGCACTTTCTTCTTGTCCGGAAAGACGTGCGTCAAGCGTTCGAGCCGGTCGTCGGGGACGGATACCGTTCCGATGTTGGCATCGATGGTACAAAACGGATAGATCTCAACACGTGCGCCGGCGTTGGACAGGGCATTGAAGATGGTCGATTTGCCTGCGTTGGGTAGCCCGACCAACCCGCACGAAAAGCCCATGGCGCCTCCTTGCTGCCAACTATAGACGGCAACTCTTATTCACACAAGACGGTGAGTTGCTCTGACGGAGTTAGACGGCAACTCTTATTCACACAAG
>DAOVHV010000103.1 GCA_030671645.1 bacterium
CATTATTGCAGACGTGCTTGTCTCCCAAGCTGGCATGCGAACAAAGTCTCTGGAAGCCGTTGGATTTCGTGGCCAATCAGACTTCGAGAACTCAGCCGGTCAAGAGCACACCCTTTATTTTCACGGCGAATCCGGCCGCATTACGTTCGACGACGCCGGTGAATTGGATTTCATTGAAATGCGCAATGGCGAACTGACCACATGCAGTTGCTGCGACCGTCCCTTTCGATCTCAACCTTATACGCTACGCGCCAATCGGTTGCTGTTCTATCCCGATCGCATGATCGTAGTGTTCGGACTCACCGGACGTATCGCCGGGGTGTCCACATTGTGGCTGCCGGTTTACGTACAACCTCTTGAGGAAACGCTGGAAAGCCCGTTATTCCCGGCCATCGGCAGAAGCGCCCTTCGCGGATGGTTCGTCAAATGGAACGTGCCCTTCTACTTCAGCGAATCTCTTTACGGCTCCATCCTGTTCGACTATTACTCGCGCTTCCAAGAATTGGGCGGCGGCCTGATCCTCAGATATTCGTCCGTGCGGCATCGCGGAAATGTGAATATCTACGCCTTTCCGGCCGTTGTCGGCGATTCCGAGCTTCGGTTTTCCCTCGACCACTCCGTGACGCTTTCCGATGACTGGGACGGTTCCGCTTCGATCGACTATTCCCTGGAGGGCGAACTGAGCTCATTTGCTTTCGCTGCGCGCATGGACGGCAAGCTTGGGGACTGGAGTGTGTCTTCGAGCGCAATTCGAAGCTGGAAGGAAGAGGGCGACATCATCACCGAGCGGCTGCCTGAGGTTGCCCTATCCAGACAAGCAATCGACCTCGGCTTCGTATCGATCAGCCCCGGTCTTCGCGCGGGCTGGGTTCGCGAATGGCGAGAAGGGGACCTGACGAATCAAGCAACCCGTTGGCAGGCCGATCTCGACGGTTCGATCCAATCGTTTCGCGTCCTCGGAACCACACTGAGACCTTCGCTGTCCATTGGGTCTACTTTCTATTCCGGAACCGAAGACGATTTCCGTTCAACGCTGTCCATCTCTCTACCCGCGGAGCGAGATCACTTGTCCGTCGTTTACAGCGGCACCTTCATTACCGGGGACAGTCCGTTCGATTTCGATCAAATCGAAGCTCGTTCGCACATCGGCTGGAGCCTGAACACGTCCGGAATCGTCGATATCGATCTCGACAGCGGCATGGACCTGATAGCCTCTTCGTTCGATCCCCTGACCGCCTCGCTTTCATGGGGGACGAAGGTCGATTGGCGCACCACCCTCACCTATGACCTGTCTGCTGCGGCCCTCCAAGAAATCCTGTTGCGCATGAACTGGGCATCCGATCCCTACAGCATCAGCTGGTCACTGCCGTTCGACGTAACCCAGAACGCACTGGAGCCTCTGTCGTTTAGTATCGCAGCAGAATCTGAGCCATCGGAACTGGCTCTTTCCGGAACCGTCGATAACGGCAGACTCGATACGTTGCGTGGCTCGCTTTCCGTGCAGACCGCCTCAGGATGGGGCGCCACCATCGGAACCTCGTACGATGCCGATCATCCCACAACCCTCGTCGACACGCGCTACGGAATCTTCCGAGATATCGGAGACTGCTTGCGCGTCGGACTGGAACGAGGTGGCGGTGAAATCTGGATCTACGGATCAATTCTGGCATTTCCCGAGGCCATCCTCCGGTATGCGCCGGAGAGCGCCAGCCTTCAATTCGGCGACTGAGCCGGTACAATGGCGTCAAATGGAAACAGAGGGGGATACCATGGGATACGACCTTTCCGCACTTGTTTACGTCTTGATCGCAGTGATCCTGTTGGTCAAGTTCTACGGCAACAGTGGCGGCGGATCGTGCAGCTAGCCGCAATCTGAATCGCGCACGACCACAGATCACAAAGGAGTTCGAGCATGCCATCGCATCGCATTCAACTTGAAGACATCATGCACTTGCCCAGCGTCTACTTCCCGGCTACATCCTTCGACGGGAACCGACTGGCCTTCTACTGGGACAAGACCGGACAAATGGAGCTTTACGTGATCGATCTCCCCGACGGCGCTCCGCGGCAAATCAGTGCCGGGAACGTTCCCAGATCGCTTCGCGCCGGTTTCATCTGGTCGCGCGATGGCGCTTGCATCGTGTTTGCCAAGGACGTCGGCGGCAACGAGCAGCACGACCTCTACGGCATGGATGTCGCATCGGGCGAGGTCTCACAATTAACCGACACGCCCACGGCACAGGATTATCCGATGGAGTTTTCCCCTGACGATGTCTGGATTTCGACCCTCTCCAATCGTGACGGTCAATTGAACCTGTACAAGCTTCGCTCCGATGGGAGTGAAGCCATTCGGTTGACGGATTTCGCGAACCCGGTATTCGGCGGACATTGGAGTCCGAATGGCCGGCAGCTGGTAGTCGCGGCCAACGAAGTCAAAGACCTTCGAAATCGCGACATCTATGTTGTGGATGCAGACGGCTCCCAATGCCGGCGCGTGCTTCAAGTGAAAGAGGGCTCAAAGGAAAGCGCTGTGGGCTGGTTGCCTGACGGACAACGCTTGGCGATCACATCGGATGCCAGTGGCGTCAACCGCCCGGGAATCCTCGATCTTCCATCCGCAACGATTCGCTGGCTGGGAACCGACGGTGTGGAGGAGTCGGCCGTTGCTTTATCCAAGAACGGCAGCAAGCTGGCGACACTCCGTAATCAGGATGCCTCCGTCACCGTGGTGATTTACGACCTGGAAACGGGAGCCGAGCGCGTTCTGGGAGCCGAATCGGGGCTCGCGCATTGGCCCGAATTCGCACGGGACGATTCAATGGTCGTGGTGGCACAGGCATCGGCAATCCGGCATCGCGAACTGCTTTCATTCGATCTCGCCACCGGAGAAGAACGGGCTTTGACACCGGTTGATTACGGTTCCATCGACCCCAGTGTGTTCGTCCACTCGAAGCATGTTCGTTACGACTCGACAGGCGGCCTATCGATTCCCGCCATTCTCTATACCCCGGAAAACCTGCCCGAAGAAACGAGGGCTCCAGCCGTGGTCATCATTCATGGCGGACCGACCGGCCAGTTCTTCCGTGGGTTCGATCCGTTCGCCCAGGTTCTGGTGGACCGCGGCTACGTCGTGCTGCAGCCCAACGTCCGCGGGAGCACGGGCTATGGGGTGGAATTCCGGGACATGAATCTCAACGATTGGGCGGGCGGCGATCTCGAAGACGTTGCCGCCGGGGTGGAATACCTCAAGTCATTGGGCATGGTCGATCCGGCTCGCATCGTCGCATTCGGCGGCTCGTACGGCGGGTACATGACGTTCATGGCCATGGTGAAGAAGCCGGATCTGTGGAAAGCCGGCGTCGCTTGGATCGGGATCACCGATCTCCACCGCCTGTACGAAAAGAGCATGGAGCACTTCAAATACTACTTGCGGATGCTGATGGGAGATCGCGAAGAGAATGCCGAATTGTGGCGCGATCGTAGCGCCATCAACTTCGCGGAGAATCTCAACGCTAAGCTGCTCATCATGCACGGCGTCAACGATCCTCGCTGCCCGATCGAGCAATCGAGGATCTTCCGCGACCGATTGCTGGAACTCGGTTACAAGGAAGGCGAGGACTTCGAATATATCGAGTTCACCGACGTGGGACACGCTTCATCCGATATCGGCCAGAAGACAGAAGCCTATAGCATCATCGCCAATTTCTTGGATCGAACGGTTTAGGAATCGCTACGCCAGCTTGAGGAGCAACCGGATTCGCGTGCTGTCGTCCACATCGTTGGGAGATGGGAAGGAGTCATCGTGGAAGAGCAAATCCATCGGTTCCGACATCATGACATCGAGGGCGCCGTCATCCGCGTCATGGATGACGAGATCCTCTCGCTGAACGAGTTTCTGGCCGAGGAACATCACTTGGATGACGGAGACGAATACGAGTTTGCCTACACCTGCTGTTATCTCAAACATCGAGGAAGACATGTCCTCATCGATGCCGGCTTTGACCCTGACACAACGCCGGGTGCGCTAGAATCCATCGACGTGTCTCCGGAAGACGTCGAACTCGTGCTGTTAACGCACGCCGATCGCGATCACGTCGCCGGATTGTTAATGGCCGACGGATCGTTCACCTATCCCAACGCCCAGCACGTCATCGGCAAGGAGTTGTGGGACAACCTATCCGATCCGGCGACACTCGAGGCACTGGACAACGAGCGCGGTGCCTTCTATCGCAAGCTCGTCAAGGCCTTTGATGAGCCTATGCAAGTTTGCAAGAAAGAAGACGAAATCTTCGACGGCATTCGCTTCATTCCCAGTTCCGGCCATCGCATCGGCCACGCCGTCTACGAGTTCGCATCCGAAGGAGCGCCGTTGCTTCATACAGGCGACGCTTTCTTTCACCCAGACTTCGCCGAGCATCCTGACTGGACCAACATTGCCGACTCCATTCCCGATCAGGCAGTGGAGAGCCGGAAAGTGCTGGTGGCCCGAGCCGCCAAATCCAATGCGCTTGTCCTCAGTTCGCACATACCGTTTCCTGGCATCGGCCGACTGAAGAAGATCGACGATCTGTTGTATCACTGGACACCGATTGAAATCGAACTATGAGGGAGAACGCAATGGACATCACCGCAAAGAACGGGGACGAGAAGCTTCATCTGTTTACTCACGGAGGAACGACCGGTGCCGTCATTCGCATTCTTCCCGACAGTGCCCGCTCGTTGAACG
>DAOVHV010000145.1 GCA_030671645.1 bacterium
GCCAGCGTACCCGCCTCGGTCAGTGTCATGAGCACCGGTAGCCCAGGCGCGGTCACCCGTAGGAGAACCGGCCTCAGTTGCTCCATGTTGTCCCAGTTCTGGCCGAGGACATCGCACCGATCGTTCTGCTGCGGAACCAGAGCGATCGACGTGCAGTCGTCCGTCAGATTGTAAATCTGAGAGGTTCGGGCATTGAGCACGAGCAAATCGTCCAGCTCGATACCCGCCGACATCGCGATCGCCTCAAGTTCCTCCAGTAGGTCGGGATCAAACGCCTCAATCGCAGGGAGGAAGGTCCGAGACGCCTTCCGTGCATCCCCCCACGCGAGTCCTCCTCGTGAGAATCGCTGCTTGTATGTCGAGATGTTCGCAAGGATGTCGTCTCGCGCCGCACGCCCATACGCGATACCCCGCGCCCCTGGGTCACCATCAAGTTCCAGTCGCAGATACGTTGCCATTTCTTCTCCTAGATCTCACTTGCACTTCTTCCTCGATCGACCTTCATCTCCGCGTCAGGGAGACGATGTTCGATCTCGATGAGAGCCTTCCGCATCAATCGATGGGCCCCACCTTCGCCTCGTCTTGCTTGAGGGCCTCGTAATACTCGATGTTCTCGACCAGCATCTCACGAATCGGCAACATGTACGGACATCGCGATTCGCAGATCCCGCACTTCTCACACTCCTTAGCTTTCTCCGCAGCCCGTCCTATCGAGCCATCGAGTACTTGCTGTCTGGGAAACCGCCGCGCGAAACTGATGACGTTCAGTGCAGTGGTGATCCGAATCTCCTGTGGGCAAGGCATGCAATAGCCGCACCGTCGACAGAACCGGTTCCCTACCTCCTTGCGAATCTCCTCAATCTCTTCCAGTTCCGTCGCCGTGATCTCCCATGAGTCATCCAGTATTTTGGAGATGCCTTCGATGTCCGCGACGCTCTCGATGCCCGGATCCGGAACGACATTTTCATATTGCAGCACATACTTGATCGAGAGGCGCGCGTCGGAGAGCATTCCTCCGGCAAACGGCTTCATCCCAATAAACCCCACATCTTTCTCCGCGGCCAACGGAATCAGCTGATCGGCCGCCTCGCTTGTCACGTAGTTGAAGGGAAACTGAATCGTCTCGAAACGCCCGGAAGCGACCCCCTTCATGGCGATCTCCATCGAGTGGCTTGTCAGACCGATGTGTCGAATCGTTGCATCTCGCAGCGCCTGTTCGGCCGCCTCCATCGCGCCTCCGGGACCGAGAATGGTCGCATAATCGTCTTCGTTGTTGACGGCATGGAACTGCCACAGATCGACCATATCAGTCTGCAGCCGACGGAGGCTCAGCTCGAGATGTTTTGCGGCTTCGGCACGGTCACGCGCCATCGTCTTGGTGGCAAGGATGACATCCTGACGCCGTCCGGCGATCGCACGACCGATCCTCTCCTCGCTGGTGCCATATCCATTGGCCGTATCGAAGAACGTCACGCCAAGCTCGATGGCCCGGTGGATCACCTGTTCTGCCTCAGTCTCGCTCACCCGCTGGATCGGGATTCCGCCGAATCCGATTCGAGAGACACCCAGCTCCGTTCGTCCCAAACGCACTGTTTGCATGGATTTCCCCTTCCCAAGAACCTTCTCAACGCTTGAGCGCCGCCCGCACCATGTCGCATTTATTGCGACACCGGAATGAGATAGTTACGACACCGATATACTCTTACAATAATTGTTGCCGGGTTGCAAGATGCGTGGCTGCGTTACCATCATACTGGTCGACGGCATTCGCGTGTTCTGACTATCTTGGAAACCAATGGAGGTCAAATGCCGCCTGAAACCGATTCTGCTCACGACCGTCATCGTACTCTCCGGTTTCACGCTAGTGATCTGCAACGCTTCGTCGTGTGCATTCTCACGGCGTACGATGTGCCTCACGAGGAAGCGGGAATCGTTGCCGATGTCCTTGTGTCGGCTGAGCGTAGGGGAATTCCATCGCATGGTATGGGTCGTCTTTCGTTGTACTCACGACGCCTGCGTGAGGGAAAGATTCACTCGTCGACGAAACTCGTTACGGTCCGTGAGTCAAGCGCTGCGTTTTGTCTGGATGCAGGGCAAGGTTGGGGGCACGTTGCCGGTCACCACGCGATGCAACGCTGTATTGAGAAGGCCAAAGGGTCGGGAATCTGCATCGCCACTGTCCGTTGCAGTACACACTTCGGCATCGCAGCGCATTACGCTATGATGCCACTCGATCACGGGATGATCGGCTTTGCCGCAACCAATACACGTCCCCATGTCGCGCCAACGTTTGGCCGTGCCCCAACGCTCGGCACCAATCCATTTTCACTGGCCGCTCCGGCACTCCACGAACGTCCGTTCGTACTTGATATGTCGACCAGCACTGTGGCTATGGGACGAATCAAGTTACATGAGGCAACTCAACAACCGCTTCCTGCAGCATGGGGGATTGACGACAAAGGAGATGTCTGTCTGAATCCCGGTGTAGTTCTAGAACGAGGAGCCCTGCTCCCCCTGGGCGGATTCGACGAAACATCAGGATACAAGGGATACGGACTGGCCTTCCTGGTAGATATTCTCAGTGGCGTTCTCGCAGGGGCAGGCTTCGGGCCTTTGATGCCGCACGAACACGAGGAGTCGGGCCCCAATATCGGTCATACGTTTGCCGCGATAGACATCGAGGCTTTCCGTCCGATCGAAGACTTCCTACGAGACATGGACCGTCTGATTCAAGCGGTACGATCCTCTCCAAAAGAGGAAGGAGCAAACCGGATCTATATCGCCGGCGAGAAGGAGTTTGAACAGGCGGAGCAGAACGATAGGCTTGGGATTCCGCTCATGCCGCACATTCTGAATGCACTTCAACGCGAGTCGGCACGACTGGGACTTCCATTCGACCTTACCCCGATTGACTGATCCGATAGCCTTTCCCGGTTCCTCGAGTCGGCACTAGCGATTGGGAAATGATTCTGCAAAGCGGGTCGCCGTTTGCGACGCCAGCTCAGCCAGTGATACACCATCCGCCATGAGCGTTACCATGGTATACCCTCGAGAATACAAATCCGTTGCTTCATCCCACCCGCTGCTGATTGTCCCTAGGACTTTACCCGCTTGCTTCGCAGCCCGTTCTACTTCATCGATCGCCTCTCGAACTTCACGATGAAACCGATCGCCCAAATGGCCCATGGATGCGCTTAGGTCCACCGGTCCAACGAAGATGCCGTCAATGCGCGGGACTGAGAGAATATCGTCGACTTTGCGAACCGCCTCGATCGTCTCGATCTGGACGATAATCAGGAGTTCATCGTCGGCCCGCTCGAAGTGGCAAGGCCTCTGTCCTTGATCGGCGGCTCGCGTACTTCCGGCGACGCCGCGACGTCCGCCTGGCGGATACAGGCACGCGTCGACCGCCGCCTCGGCTTCCTTATGGTCGTTCACGTACGGAACCACCACCCCTTGAGCGCCGGCGTCGAGAATGCGCTTGATCCAGACGGGATCATTCCACGGTACGCGCACGAGCGGAACAGGGCCGAGACCGGCGATGGCACGAAGTTGCGACACGAGTGAAGCGAGATCCCCCAATCCGTGCTCCATATCGATCAGCAGCCAATCGAACCCAGCCCGTGCCAGTCCCTCGGCGGTTGCATCGGATCCGAGCCCGAGCCAAGCCC
>DAOVHV010000182.1 GCA_030671645.1 bacterium
ACTCCGCTGGCTTCGGAAGTTCTGGAAGCCATGAGCCCGTTCTTCCAAACTCATTACGGCAATCCTTCCAGCCTTCATTCCTCAGGCCGCGCCGCCCACAAGGCAGTGGAAGACAGCCGGAACCTGATCGCCGAGCACTTGGAGATAGCCCCCAACGAAATTGTGTTCACATCCGGGGCCACCGAGGCCGACAATCTGGCCATCCTCGGAACGGCTCTGAGGTCAAAGGACGGCGGCCATATCATCGCTTCACGAATCGAACACGACGCCGTTCTTCGCGCAGTCGAGTGGCTGGGTACGCGGGAGTTCGATGTAACGTTCCTTGAGGTGGATGAATTCGGCCGCGTGGACCCGGACTTGGTTCGTAAAGCCATTCGTCCGGATACGCTGCTCGTTTCAGTCATGGCCGGGAACAATGAGATCGGCACAATCCAACCGATCCGCGAGATCGGGGAGATCTGCAAGGAACGGAACGTTCTCTTCCATACCGATGCCGTGCAAGCCTATGGGAAGATCGAACTCCCCATGGACGTGATCGACATGCTCTCGGTGTCCGCGCACAAACTACACGGCCCCAAGGGCGTAGGTTTTCTCTACGTCCGCAAGGGCGTGAAACTCACGCCAATACTGCACGGCGGCGGGCACGAAAGCGGCCGCCGATCGGGCACGGAAAACGTCCCCGGAATCGTCGGGCTGGGAGTAGCCACTCGCATTGCCTTTGAAGAACGTGAGCACGTCGCACAACGAATGAGAGGCTTTCGAGATCATCTCATTAAGGAAGTACTCCAGCTTCCGGGCACCCGGCTCAACGGTCATCCCGCCAACAGTCTTCCCCATATTGCCAATTTTAGTTTTGCGGCAATCGAAGGGGAAAGCCTCATCATGAAGCTCGATGAACACGGAATTGCCGCCTCGACAGGTTCGGCGTGCTCGTCGCCTAATCTCAAGCCAAGCCACGTACTGGTCGCTTTGGGGATTCCGCTTTCCATGGCTCATGGAAGCTTACGTATCAGCACCGGGCGGCAAACCACCGATCGCGAGATCGAGGCATTCTTGAAAACGCTCCCCATCGTAGTCCAGGAGCTTCGCGATATCTCGCCGTTCAAAGTAGGAGGCTGAATGTATACCGACAAAGTCATCGAACACTTCCGAGAACCTCACAACCGCGGGAAACTCGAAGAGTATTCCGCCATCGGCAAGGTAGGGAACATCGTCTGCGGCGACGTGATGTGGCTCTACATCAAGGTCGATCAAGACAAGGCCGGTCGAGACATCCTTACGGATATCTCCTGGGAAACCTTCGGTTGCACGGCCGCCATTGCCACCTCGTCGATGGTTTCGGACTTAGCCAAGGGAAAGACGGTGGAAGAGGCCATCGCCGTAACCAACCAGAATGTCGCCAGCGAACTCGGAGGACTCCCGCCAATCAAGATGCATTGCTCGGCCTTGGCGGCCGATGCCTTGAATGAAGCCATTTATGCATACCTGAGCCAAGAGGGGAAAGAGATCCCTAAAGCGCTTCAAGAGCGGCATGCGCGCATTGAGAAAGAGGTAGCCGCCCTTGAGAAGCGTTACGCCGCCTTCATGGACAAAGGGGACGAGAAAGCAGAATAGGTTAACGGAGCAAGTCATGAACCTGACCAAGAAGTCGAGCTATGGACTGATCGCCACTCTGGAATTGGCTCATGCTTCTGATAGTGCGCCTCGGTCCGCCATCAGCATCGCCGAGCAATACTCGTTGCCCGTATCATTCATTGAGAAGATTCTCCACGAACTTCGGCGCGCCGGCCTTGTAAGTTCCAAGCAAGGGCGTGCCGGAGGCTACTTTCTTACGCGTTCTCCTGGAGACATCTCCGTGCGCAACGTGCTGGAAGCTCTCGGGGAATCGTTAGATCTGGTCGGATGTTTGAAATCGAGCTCGAATTGCGAACTCACGGATTGTTGCCCCACCAAGGGGGCTTGGCAACATATCGATCAACGATTCAAGAGCCTGCTCGACTCACTTTCGCTTCAATCGTTGCTTCATTCGGAGCTAAAATCCCCCAATTGACGCAGACGAAGACGTAATTCGCTAGGGAACTGCATTCTTGTGCATTTGCGTAATGCGCATTACCGACAACGCCCGTCTATTGTGCTATAGTCTGCGCGAGAAAGAACCCCCTCATCTTTTTCACCACCCGGAGTGGGCGGCCGAGCAAACTGCACGGCCGCCTACCATTGTCTAGCGCTTCCAACCAATGGACAGCATTCGGTGCATGAAGTACACGCAACTCACCAATACCGGAAACAGAACGATCAATGAGAGCGTTAACGGGTAGAAGGCGAGCAAACTGCGCTTCGCTTTTCCGGGCCACGAGAATCCCTCGGCGAACAGAGCCTCGACGGGGGATATCCTGAACTCCCAAGACGATCGCTTCTCTTGCACAAGCTCTCGTAGTGCCGCAAACGGTGAGACTGCGAGAACGTGACGGCGCAGCATCAGGACAACTCCCACGTACAGGACGACCAAGCTCCACAGCAGCAGCGTGCCTCGTTGACTGGCAGCCAAGTTAAACAAACCGTGGGAAACAAACGCTATCAGGAAGGCACCCGAGAACCAGATCCATCGAGTCTTCCCCTCAACTTGACACAGCCCCCAACCTAGGAGAAACCCGGCCATCGCATTGAACAGCACGTGTCCAGGGAAGGCGCGCGCGTAGGCCATCCAGCGAAACACTTCGATGAAATGGCTGTTGTCTCCTGAAACCCAAGAGGGATACGTTGTTCCGAAGATGTACCAGAAATCCTCGTAAATGCCAAAGCCCACGCCAAGAATGCCGAAGTAGATGGCATAGTCCAACGGCTCAATCAGGCTCGGATA
>DAOVHV010000185.1 GCA_030671645.1 bacterium
CATCGAACGAAGATACTCCGTCGCCCCGATTGACGCTCTGCATCGGGAACTACATGTCACGCAACATGGCTCGGCGTCGTACCAGCTTCTCCGAGACCGGAAAACCACCTTCAACGGAGTCGTACTCCGTGAAGTTTCTCGATCGCAGCAAGTTGTGGGAACAGCAGCTTCCCGGAATCGATACGCAGCATGCGCCCATGGAAGCCTTCTTCGAGAAAGACGGCGTCTTCTGGTTCTTGAGCGCGACGGACATCGGACTTGATTCGATAGAGGCATTGGCGCGCGATCTGTTTGAAGCACGGGATGAGAAAGCGCAGTAGTCAGTTGTCCCGAAAGATCACGAAATCCCCTTGACACCAGCCCGTTTCTTTACGACTCTGTTCTTATCATGACCCTGTCAGTGACCCGGGAAATTGCGAAACTTCGAGGCGAAATCGAACGGCACAATTACCTTTACTACGTGGTGAACCAGCCTGAGTTGACCGACGCCGAGTACGATGCCCTGTATCGGAAGCTTGAAGAAATCGAGGCAAAGCACCCTGAACTGATCACTCCCGACTCGCCGACACAGCGCGTTGGCTCGGAGCCTTCGCAGTCGTTCGCATCGATTAAGCACTCGATCGCCATGCTCAGTTTTGGCAATGCATTCGACGCGGATGGACTTCGTGACTTCGATCGGCGGGTTTGTTCACAGCTCGGTGTGGAGCAGATCACTTATGTCGCCGAGCTCAAGCTGGACGGCCTGGCCGTTGAACTCGTCTATCAAGATGGACTCCTCGTGAACGGATCGACTCGGGGAGACGGACGAATCGGCGAAGACGTGCTCGCCAATTTGCGCACCATTCGCAGCATTCCCCTTCGCCTCCGCGATGCCGACAGTCCCGTTCCCTCCTTGCTGGAAGTTCGAGGAGAAGTTTTCATCGAAAAGCAGGCATTCGCAACGCTGAACCGGCAACGGGAAGCCGATGAGCTGCCACCGTTCGCCAACCCGCGCAACCTGGCTGCCGGGACGTTGCGTCAGCTCGACGCACGAGTAACGGCCGGTCGCTCGTTGAGCATCTATTGCTATGATGTCGGACTCGTCGAAGGCATCACCATTGAGTCCCAACAGCAGTTATTGGACATCCTGCCGAAACTCGGACTCCGAGTGAACCCCCGTTATCGCTCGTGCTCCGGAATTGAACAGGTTATCGGCTTCTATGGGGACATCCTGGACAGCCGTCAAGCATTGCCTTACGAAGCCGATGGCATCGTCGTCAAGGTCGACTCGTTCGCCGCCAGGGAGACACTGGGAACGGTTAGCCGCAGTCCGCGCTGGGCCATCGCCGGTAAATTCCCGGCCGCACAGGGAATCACTACATTGAAGGACATCGTCGTTTCCGTTGGCAGAACGGGAGCCTTGACACCGGTGGCCGTATTGGAGCCGGTTCGCATCCAGGGAGTTGAAATCTCAAGCGCCACCTTGCACAACGAAGACGAGATCTTGCGCAAGGATATTCGGATCGGAGATACCGTGGTCGTCGAACGCGCAGGAGACGTCATTCCCAAGATTGCTCGCTCCATGCCCGAGCTTCGGACCGGAGATGAGCGACTATTCGTCATGCCGACGACTTGTCCGGTCTGCGGTTCGCACATCGTTCGCGTGGAAACCGAAGCCGCCCACCGCTGTCTCAACACGACCTGTCCGGCCCGGTTCAAACAGTCGGTTCTCCACTTCATTTCCAAAGGCGGATTGGATGTCGAGGGCATGGGGCCGCAACTGATCGCCCAGCTGGTTGATGGTGGCATCGTAAGCTCGTTGGCCGACTTGCTGAGGCTCGACCGAGACACATTGATCGGCTTGGAGCGGTTCGGTCCCCAATCCGCCGACAACTTGTTGGCGGCACTCGATAGCTCCAAGAAAGTCAGCCTGGGTCGATTCTTGTTCGCGCTGGGAATCCCCGGCGTCGGCGCGCACCTCGCCGAGCTGTTGGCTCGCCACTTTGACAACCTCGATTCATTGGTACAAGCCGGTGAAGAGGAGCTGGCCTCCCTTCACGAAATCGGACCGCTATCGGCTCACGCCATCTCTACGTTCTTTGCGAACAAGCAAAGCCGGCAAACGATTCGCGACCTGCTCGATGCAGGATTGACCCTCGAAGCACCGTCAGCGGAATCAGAAGCAGGAGCGCTGGCGGGCCAGCGATTCGTGTTTACCGGAAGTCTTTCCTCGATGACTCGCTCTGAAGCCGGAGAACGAGTGAAATCGCTGGGAGGGATCGTGGCGTCGTCCGTCAGCAAGACCACCCAATACGTCGTCCTGGGAGAGAATCCGGGCTCCAAGGCGGACAAGGCGCGGGAAGCCGGCGTTAGCCTTCTTACCGAGGACGAATTCCTCCAGCTGCTGGAATCCCATGAATAGCGTCCATCTGCTCGAGCTATCGTTCGAAGATCTCATTGCCTCCCTCGCGAAACTCGACGAGCCGTCGTTTCGAGCTACCCAGATCAGGCGTGCCGTCTTCAAGGATCTCGCATCCTCCTATTCCGACATGACAACACTGCCGAAATCGCTGAGGCAGCGGTTGGAATCGGCCATCCCTTGGCCTCGCATCAATACGCTGCAGACGCTGGCAAGCAGCGATGGGCAGACGAGTAAGCTTCTGCTTCAACTA
>DAOVHV010000107.1 GCA_030671645.1 bacterium
AGAGAATCGCGCTGCCTGGGGAGCTGTCAAACCCATCGCAATCCCCACTGAAATGGTGGTACCGCTTCGTGAAATCCCGGGAAAGACAGCTGCGGCCTGAGCCAATCCAACGACTACGGCATCCGGAAATCGAATCGACGGCCGCCGTGCACGCGAACGGGCCAGGTGTCCGAGGGTCAGAACCAGCGCTGTAATCAACAATCCGATTCCGACACCGAGCAACGAAGAAAACGCTGATTGAATCGTCTCACGGAACAACAACGCCACGGCTACGATTGGAACGGTCCCAGCAATGAGGAATCCAACTTCTTTGCGCCGGTCAACACTTCCCTTACCTCGCAACGATTTCAGAAGCGCAACAATGTCCTTACGGAAGACAATCAGAACTGCAGCCAGCGTTCCCCAATGCAGCATCGCTTCAAGCAATACGCCGGGAGGATCGAGGCCAAGCCAGCGTTCTACGAGAACGAGATGCCCCGAGCTGGACACGGGAAGGAATTCGGTCAATCCTTGAACCAGCCCCAACAGAGCGTAGCGGATCATTCGCTTCCCTTCAGACTGAAATCCATCGACAGAGCGCCCATGTGACAACCGTCGACACAGCGCCCGCACTTGGTACAGTTATGGTTATCGTATTGTGTATGAGGTTCGATTCCCATCGGGCAATCGGTGGCACAGGCAGCGCAGCCGCTACATCGGTTCTTATCCAGTTTCAGACGCAGGAAGCTAACCCGGTTGAAAAGTGAGAGTAGAGCGCCCATCGGGCACAGGTAGCGACACCAGAATCGGGCGATCAGTATCATCCCGACCAGCGTGCCGGCCAGTATGCCCATGTGAACCAAGAATGGTTGATTCACCTTGGCCACGCCCATGATCAGATACGGAATGGAGGCTTCGATGGAGGCCACCGGGCAGATCTTGCAGAACATCGTGTCCACAAAAATCCAGGCCGCAATGAGCGTTCCTGCCAGCACGATGAACTTGGAATAGGACACGGCATCGAGAATCTTCACTTTTCGGAAGGAAAGCAGATCGTTCAACGTTCCGAACGGGCAGAACCAGCCGCAGAATCCCCGCCCGGCAGCTAAGCCATAGGCAACGATCATGCCGATCCAAAAATAGGGCACCGTGCCGAATATGATTAGATTCTGGGCCAAGCCGATCGGACAAACTGTGATCGCCCAGGGGCAGGCATAACAATGAAGGCCCGGAAAGATGATGTGAGTCATCCCGATGCCGGTTACGCCGAAGAATCCCAGCAGCAGCCCCAGCGATTGTCCCAGCCGACGCGGTTTGGCGACTCTCATGGCGACTCCTCCAGCAGGGCGATGAGCCGTTCCTCGAGATTTTCAATACCGAACACGACCTCTCCTGTATCGACCCGTAGAATAGCGGGAACGATCGTTCGTCCCGATTGCACAATACCGTAATGCTTGGCGGCATCCCGGTCTTCGTCCACGTCGATCGATCGATACGAAATTCGGGGATTGATCTCAATGACTTGTTGCACCATCGCCTTGGCATAGGGACAGGCCTGACACCAAGTGGCCGTGAAGAATAAGAGTTCAACTTCCTGAGAGATCGCGGCAATTCTTGTGCGCGCTTCTGATGAAAGCTCGGGATCCTCACGGGGAGCCCGCTCGATCCCCACGCACGACGTGCACAACACGGCTCCGATGCTTTGCGCCTGCTGGTCTTGTTTTAGCAGCATCCCATAGCCCAATCCTGCCACCAGCACCACCAGCAACAGAACGAGCACCCACCATCGCCGACCGAACGTTCGACCAGCAATCAAGGCAGCGATCAGCGCTAAGCCCACGGCCATCGGGAACACGAGTTCCCAAGCATTCCTCTCTTTGGCTGGCAGGATTTGAACTGGATCAGGAATCTGCCCATTGGTTGGCTCAACAACGGCCGGGGTCATCTCAATCTTTAGCGAGATCTCTTCTATGAGCTGAAAACACACGTCGTCAATGCAATAGGTATAGGCCAGTTCGAAGAGGGCTTCTCCCTCTCCTTCCGCCCCGTCCTCCCCAAGCGAGAGAGGCACTTCCAGCAGCATATCGGAGAACGGATCCAGCACTTCAATCGGCTCAATGGGAGATAACTCGACAGGCCCGCTCAGCAAGGCGATTTCGATGTCATCCGCTTCGTAGACCGAGGAATTGGTCACTCGAAGCCATGCTGAAGCGAAGTCAGCTTGAGGGATCGCCAGGGGCTCAGTCTCAAACGAAAATTCGAGAATCGGGGTTTGTCCGAACGCTGGAAGTGAGGAAAAAGCAACCATAAAGAAGACTAACGATAGTCCGTGTACCCAAATCTCCTGACGTAGCTTCGCCCGCCTCACGTCTTTCCTATTCCTCGCTTTCGATCAATTCCCGAATCGTCGTAATTAGGTCTTGTCCGCGCAGTCCGCGTGCGTGGATGACTCCATTTCGATCAATGATGTAGGTCATCGGAATCCCCTGGATTCGGTAGAGGTCTCCAACCGGACCGTCGTCGGAATCGTAGATCTGGAGATAGCTGATTTCATAGGTTTCCACGGCCGAACGAAAATTGCTTTCCGATCGATCAAGATTGATTCCGATGACGCGTACTCCCTCGGCTGCGAACTCCTCCACAATGCTTTCCAACGTCGGCAGCTCAGAGATACAAGGGCCACACCAACTGGCCCAGAAGTCGAGAACGACAACGTCTCCCTGAAGCGTCTTCAACGAGAAGGCACTCCCGGCTGAATCGACGCCCTCAAAAACAGGCGCGGGGAAGCCGGCCAGAAGCGGTAGCTTCGGCTCCACATCGGCATCCGACTCCACGATTTCGATCCAAGACCCGTCTTGAGCTATGGCCGCTACTTCGTACACGATGCCACCAAGATTGAACGGTTCGGCAAGAGAGTAGACTTCGTGCGAATCGGACGTCAACAGCAACTCGCCATCGCCATCGGCGTCGATGAGTAACGTGCCGTCGTCCAAGTCGTCATAGCGCCCGTCGGAACCCTCATCGAATATCACCAGATGGTAGATGTCGTCCGCCAATTGGATTTCTCCGGCTCGATAGGAATCGCGGCAATAGGTCACCATCGTCGGAGTAAATCGACTCCAGATGAGAAACAGTTGATACGAAGCATTTTGTTCATCCGAATACTGAATCCGGAATGGAATGCTGGCTAGTAGACTGCCGTCGTAAAGGAAGCGATCCCAAGAGTACCACTGAAACTCGCCGGTGAGCTCTGCGTCGACATAGAGGTTGTATTGATTGTCATAGCGATCGATCATCACAGGATGCATCCCATCACCCAATGGGACCAGGCCATAGATAGGTTCGTCATGTGCTTCAGGCCAGACGATTCCTTCCATCGGGGTCGATTCCATCTTGATCCACTGAGGGAAGCACCCGGATGTCAATTCAGTGATGCCTGCAAAATAATCCAATTGAGCTTCATAACCTGCTCCGGGGAGAGCACCCAGTACTACGAATATCACGAGCCAAACGGAAGTCCGGTGACTCATTCGAGAGCTTCTTTGGCTGCATCGCGCAGACGCTGAACAACCAGATCACGGCCGATGGAAGCGAGGATATCAAACAAGCCCGGTCCGGCCTTGCGGCCAGTGATAGCGAGCCGGCTGGCAAGAGCTACGTCTTTGAGTTTCGCACCTTGCGTTTCCAAGGCCGCTCGCACGCCACGCTCAATACTGTCAGGATCAAACAGCTCGGTCGATTCCAATGCATCGGCTACGGACATCATGAGCGAGGCTTGTACTCCGGTCACAGAGATTTCATCGACCGGGATCAACGGAATAGGGAACAGGAGTTCCATTGCCGCCGCCAGATCCCGCAATGTCTTACAGCGGTCGCGGAGCAGGTTGACACCCGTTCGCAGCCGATCCGGATCATCGGCATCCCACATCTGGGGGGTCACCCGATTCAGGTCAAGAACCATGGGGCAAACGAGGTCGAGCAAGCGATCCAGATCGGCCAGCTTCATGTGCTGCTGATTCAGCCACAACAGCTTGGTGTCTTCGAAGATGGCGCCAGATTTATTTACTTCGCCAAGAGAGAACAATCGGATCAGCGTGTCTCGATCGAACACTTCGTCATCGCCATGGGACCATCCCAATCGAGCCAGGAAATTGATCATCGCTTCCGGAAGGAAGCCGCGCTCGCGATAGTCCAACACGGATGTGTCGCCGTGGCGCTTGGACAAACGGGTACGATCGGCGCCAAGGATCATCGGCAAATGAACGAATCGTGGAACCGGTCGTCCCAATGCCTCGAACAGCAGGACGTGCTTGGGCGTGTTGTTGAGATGGTCGTCGCCACGAATGACATGTGTAACTTCCGTGTCGGCGTCATCGACCACCACCACGAAGTGATAGATGAAACTGCCGTCTGAGCGGCGAATGACAAAATCCTTGAGCAGATCGTTGGGGAACTCAACATCGCCGAGCAGATCGTCATGCACGATCGTGGCGCCTTCGGTAGGAACGCGGAACCACCAGGCCCCGTCATCCTCATAAGCCAATCCGCGGTCGATCAGTCCTTGGGCTGCTTGCAAGTGTGCGTCCGCGCGATCGGTCTGGCGATAGTATTCGTCCCAATCCAATCCCAGCCATCGCAAGGATTCGAGAATCTCTTCGATCGAAGCGTCCGTGGATCGTTCCTTG
>DAOVHV010000074.1 GCA_030671645.1 bacterium
AGTGGCGGGGGCAGCCCCTCATTTTTCGCGCTCTTCGCCCGCAAACCCCCTTTTCTTGAGGATTCGCGAAAAGCCGCAAAATCGTGAAGATTTTAGCAACTCGCTGGCACAACTGCAACAGGCTGATTTGCGTACAACGCAATTCGAATCACCGTTATCACCGAATCTAGCTTTGCTCGCGTGATAAACTCTAAGGTGGCCTCGCCCACACATATTGTGGGGATTCACTCTGCATGAGCCGAGGTCAGGACACATGTCCGACACCCCCCTGACAAAGGGACAATGCCCAAACGGCAGCGGTCCCCGATGGTTTTCGCCGCAAACGCTATTCTCATGCCGTAATTGTAAGAATCTAAAGGAGGACGACAATGAAGAGAGCGCTTTCTGTTGCGGCGGTGACCGCCCTGTCGCTCCTTGTTTTCCTGTTTGTCGGCTATGCCCAGGACGAAGGCGCCAGTTCGGTCGCGGAGCTTCTCGATCAGGAGCTTACAGCGATGGAGTCGGTTTTCGGAAGCCTGGAAGCTCTCATGGCGGAGCTCATCGGCGAAGTCAAGGGAAACATGGGAGATATCGACGATGTCACTGCCAAGGTCGATGATCTTCGCGACATCGTGACGGCAATATCCATCGAGATCAAAGCGGCCGAGGGAAAGATTGTCGGGCTACGCGCGGATGTGGATGCCCTTGGAGAGACTCAGCAGGAGCTGAAGGTGCGCATCGTCGCTCTGGAAGCCGGCCTGTCCGAGCTATCGACGTTCGTCGACCAGTTGAGTGCCCGCCTTACGGTCACAGATACCGATCTGGGCATGCTTCGCGAAGAATTTGATGCCTTGATCGCTGACTACGATGTGTTCAAGGAAGCCTTCGCGGCGTTCCAAGTATCCGTCTATGGCGACATCGACTCATTACGCGACAGCTTCTCAGCCGACATCTCGCTGTTTTCGATCACCATAGACGATCTCGGCCTTCGCGTTCAGGCACTTGAAGACGAAGACGTGGGCACGTTCAAAAAGAAAGTGATCGATCTGGAACGTTCCATCGCCGCGTTGGCGATTCGAATCGACAACAACCGCGCTAAGCTGGAAGGCTTCGATCATGCCATCGCCGGCCTTTCCGACGAGATGATAGCTACGCGCGAATCCGTCATTGCTGCGAACCGAGAGGTGCTGGCCGAGTATGATGCTCGTCTACTGGCGCTGGAATCCGTGGACCTGCAACCTCAGATCGATACCCTGTACTTCATCTCCATCGTTGCACTGCTCGCTGGAGTAGGTGCTCTGATTTGGGGATTCCTCGGTAACAACTAGTTCCGATGAAACGGTGAGGGGAAGTTTCAGCGAGAGGGGCATGATCGCCCCTCTCGTTTTCTTTGCAGTCAAGTGTAACAAAAGTTATATTGGTAAACAGGTGGAGGGACCTCCGGTATGGACCAGCTGGGAAGACGACTACATAGCTTTCGCATAAGGAACGGGTGGAGCAAGCGCGCAATCGCATTGCAGCTTGGTGTTTCCATTCCATCCATCATGCGTTGGGAGGACGAAACCTCGCAGCCTAACGACTACAACCGCTACAAGATCGAGCAACTCCTGGAGCAACAAGCCCCCTTTTCCGATGCTTCCCTCGCGCAACTGGACTTGTTCCCTCAGCAGCAACGTAATGCGAGATCCCGCCGATGACACGGATAACGAAAATCGAACTGACCGGATTCAAGTCGTTCCGCAAAAAAACCGTGATTCCTTTCTTCGAGGGGATGACGGCCATTGTGGGCGAAAACGGATCGGGCAAGTCGAATCTGTTCGACGCCGTCAATTTCGTGATGGGAAGGCGCTCGTCCGAGCTTCGCGCCGATCGCTTCGAACATTTGATCTTCAATGGTGGCGACCGCTATCCGGCGGCAGATTCCGCTGAAGTACTTCTGTATCTCGACAACAGCGACGGCACGTTTGACTCGTTCCTTGAGAACGGTCAGCCGACTCCCGAGATCACCATCGGTCGAAGAATCACGCGCAAGTCATCGACCTACATGTTCATGGGCAAGGGATGTGCTCGTTCCGACCTTGATCGGCTTCTCGAGTCCGCCAAGATCGACCCGGATGGCCAGCAATTGATCGCACAAGGACGAATCACCGAGATTATTCGCCGCACGCCCAAGCGCCGGCGCGAGATTATTGACGAGGTAAGCGGCATTGCAGCCTATGACGACAAACGTAACAAGGCCATCTCCGAACTCAAAGACGTCAAGTCCAAACTGAATACCCATCGCGTGATTCTGGCCGAGCGTCGAAGGCGTCTGGTTGCGCTGCAAACCGAGCGCGATGCCGCCGTTGAGTATCAACGTCTCAACGAAGAACAGGTCCAACTTCAGGATTCGATCGTTCACAAGCAGCGCGAGAAGATCTTAGAGAAACTCAAGCAAGCCCAGGAAGAACGCAAAGGGATGGACGACCGCATCGCTGAGTTGGAGACAGAAGTCTCGCAACTTGACTTGGAGATCGAAAACAAGGAATGGGAGCTGGAAGGCATCCAGGAGAATCTCTCAGGCGATCAGCAGATTTCCTTGGTCAAGGAAGTGGAGCGCATTCGTTCGGAGATCCTTCACAAGCGTAGCGAAGTGAACTTCAAGCGCCAGCAGATCAAGAACTTGGAAGAGATGATCGCCGAGATCACTCGGATGAAAGCGCAGGAAGCCAGCCAGTCCGGTACAGCGGGAGGCCGCCGAACGAATCCGGCGGTACAAGCTCTGCTGGAACGCAAGCGTGGCGGTATCTATGGAACCATCTCGTCCCTGTGCACAGCAAAGTCCGGCTTTGAAACAGCATTCGAGACAGCTGCCGGAGGCAATTTCAGCGATCTGGTGGTTGACACGCGTGAAACGGCCATCGAGTCGATCAACTACCTGAAGGAGAAACGACTCGGACGAGCACGGATCCTGCCGCTCCGCCGCTTGGTCACGATGCGTAAGAGCTTGGCTTCCGCTGAGGCGTTGAAGCTTCCGGGAGTCATTGACTATGCCATCAATCTGATCGAGTTCGACGGCAAGTATCGACGTGCCTTCGAATACGTGCTCGGTGATACTGTGGTCGCCGAAAAGCTAGAAGCACTGCAGGGTGCCGACGGCGTCCGCGCCGTAACATTGGATGGCGACCTTCAGAGCAAGGGTGGCGCCCTGACGGGCGGTTGGCGTCCCTCAGCCGGCAGCAAGTCCAAACAACCTTCCAAGCCAGAGGATTCCGGATTCGACGCCACCCAGCGCCGACAACAGATCTCCAAGCTGCGCAAAGATATGGATCAGCTTGATGACGAAATTGCCGAGCTGGACACCAAGCTGGAAACTGAAGAAAAGAAGCTGGCCGAACGGCAAGAATCGAAGGTCCGCGGCAAGGGCGAAGCCGCCACGCGAAGCGGAGAACTCCATGCGTTGAGGGAGAAACGGCGTGAGACTTATCAGGGGTTAGAGAACCTGCGCCGTGCGCTCACACGGTACGAGCGTCAAGAGGTCGAAGCGCAAGCCGAGCTGGACACCATCAAGCCGGGATCGAAGCGCGATCCTTCCGAGTTCATCGATGCACCGTTGTCCGAACTGGAGCGCAGGCTTAAGCAGAACGAGCGCAGACTCCGCCGTTTGGAGCCGATCAACATGCGCGCCATCGACGAATACGATGCCTACGAGCAGGAATTCAACTTGTTCCGCGAGCGCGTCGATGCCTTGTTCCGCGAGAAAGCGGACATCGAGCGTTTGATTGGCGAAATCGAGGAACGCAAGCGCCGGCGATTCATCGAGACGTTGGTCGCCGTTGACGAGGAGTTCCGCCGCATCTTTCAGAAGCTGTTCGAAGGCGGTAGCGCTTCGTTGAAACTCGATGTCGAAGGTGATATTTCTTCCGGGCTCGTGATCAAAGCCAATCCCCCCGAAAAGGAGCCGCACATCATCGACTCGTTGTCGGGCGGAGAGCAAACCTTGGTGGCAACGGCGTTTATTTTCGCGCTGCAGGAATACCAACAGGCGCCGTTCTTCATCCTGGACGAGGTTGATGCCGCCTTGGATCTAATGAATATAACGCGCCTGTCGAAGATGCTTTGCGACTATGCCAAGCGGATTCAGGTGATCGTTGTCTCTCACAATGAGGAAACGGTTCGTCACGCTGAGCGAGCCTATGGTGTGACAATCAAGAACGGAGTGTCAGAGATCCTGGCACTGAAACTAAATTAGAGGAGCATGAGCATTGGAGATGGTGCGAGTCGCCGAGATTCCTATTGAGGAACTGATCGGCGAAACTTGGGAAGGCGTCCTCACGCTGCTGACTTCCGATATGGATCCGTGGAACATCGATCTGTCGGAACTGGCTCGTCGTTACCGCGCCTATCTGCAAGCCCTGCAAGAACTCGACTTCGAGGTTCCCGGACGCATGGTACTGACCTGTTCGATCCTATTACGCATGAAGTCGGATGAGCTACTGGCGATGGAATATCGCACCGATCGCGCCGGGCTCGTCGCCGAACTTGAAGAAGCGATCGAGCAAGAAGAGTTCGTGTGGGAAGAGCCTGCGGATCCTGACATGTTCGCACTTCCCGTACTTCGGCGCCCACATCGGCAAGTCACACTAGCTGACTTACGGAAGGCTCTTACTTCGGCCTTGAAAGTGAGCCGTCGCCGGGCCGAGCGGTTGATTGAACACGTTGAGATCGACGAATTCGACCCGTTCGAGAACTACGAAATCGGCGGCATCGATTTCTCCGATCGTCTCCATTTGCTGCTTACGAAAATCAAGAATTTCCTTTCAGGAAGGCGAGTTCTCAGCTTCTTCCGGCTCCTTGAATGTGGGGACAAAGCGGAACGAGTGCAACGGTTCTTCGAAATCCTACATCTGGCATCGAGTGGTGAGATTAACTGCAGCCAGAAAGAATTCCTCGGAGACATCCTCATCAAGCTGGAAGCCGCTGACTAAGGTCTACTATTGACTTCGAGCGACATGACGACCCAAGACCAACCCCGGAACGATCTGGCCCTCGCTGAGGCTGCTCTGTTCCTCGCACCGCAGCCGTTGACTCGGCGCGCGCTCGCCAAGATCCTCGGCGACGTTGCGCTGGCGTACGTCGACCAGCTTTTGGAAGATCTGAGAGTTCAGTTCGACGATTCAAGTCGAGGCATCGAGCTTCACATCGAAGAAGGCCGCGCCATGTTCAGAGTTAAAGCGGCCCTCGTCAATCAAGTCGCCCATCTCGCGCCGCAACAAGACGTTCCGAGACCGGTGCTGCGAACACTGGCTGTTATCGCCTATAACCACCCCATGACGCAGGCGGACCTGATTAAGGTTCGTGGCAACAAGGGATACGGACACGTTCAGGAACTCATTGAACGTCACCTCATCGCAGCCGAGGAGCACGGGAGAACCTTGTTGTTGAGCATCACCAAAGACTTCCTTCGTCATTTCGGTTTAAGTAGCGTCGAGGAATTCCGTTTCCATTTCGCGGCTTCGCCTGAAGAAGACCTGGTCGCTGACAACTCGGAGTCATCCGACAGCTCAGCCGATCCAAGTAACGTCAGTGACGTCTGTGAAGTCGCAGACGTCAGCGACGTCGCTCAGAGTTCCGATCCGGGAAGCGAACATCCAGAGCGACCTTCAATCGAGGTGGCGGACGATCCCCAGCCTCAGGGTGCCGACAAAGACAGTGATCCGTTGGCATCCGATGTGGAAGTCAAGAACGAAGACGAACCAAAGGAAGAGCCATCAGAGGAGGTAGAGGATGGATAAGTGGGAGTGCACAGTGTGTGGCTACATCTATGATCCTGCCGTCGGCGATCCCACCACTGAAATCAAACCGGGCACATCGTTCGACGATCTGCCCGAAGGTTGGACGTGCCCTGATTGCGGCGCCACCAAGGATTTGTTCGAGCAAATCTAGTTCTGAAGCGCA
>DAOVHV010000140.1 GCA_030671645.1 bacterium
AACGTGATTCCGCTCATCCCGGGAGAGGAGGAGAAGATCGATCGCGAACTGCGCCTGCTCTTGGGAGAGATGCAGAACGGCCGGGTTGTCGAGGCGGATGTCGTGGTCAGCGCGCAAGCGAATCGAGTGCCCGTGGTGGACGGTCACACCATCTGTCTGTCGCTCGGTTTGGAGCGACCCGCATCTGCAGAAGAAGCCGTTGCCGTGCTGGCATCCTTCCGGGGAGAGGACTTCGTCCGTGGCCTACCGAGTGCGCCGAAACGTCCGATCGTTGTGCGCACCGAGGACGACCGGCCTCAACCGCGGATCGATCGAAGCGCGGGGTGCGGTATGGCGGTGAGCGTAGGGCGTGTGCGCCGCTGTCCGCTGTTAGACCTGCGCATGGTCGTTGTCGTACATAACACGGTGCGTGGTGCGGCCTGGGGTTCGGTTCTCAACGCGGAGGCGCTGGTGGAAAGCGGATATGTAACATGAAGATCTACGGGAGAGGGACGATACACGATATCCTTGGCGACCTCGTCGTCTATCGCAGCCTCACGCCGGCCGACGATCGACTCCCGGGGTTTGCGGAGATTGCAGCCAAGATCGGGCTCGATGCAGATTGCCCTCCTCGGAAGAGCGACACGACCTACGGTGTTGCCGTCTCGCGACTCCTTTGCCTGGCAAGAAGACTGGAGGCGCAGAGCGCGCCGATTCGACGGATCTTTTATATCGGCGACACACGGATGAACGATGGACTCGCTTTCAAGTCGATCTGCCACGCCGGGCAATGGCCGGGGATCGCGTTCATCGGTTGCGAGACAGCCGAGCCTGCCCGTCTCGATATCGAACAGGACGGAGCGCTCTCCTTGGTTTTCTCGAACCGTTGGTCGGCGCTCCGCGATGCCGAGACGATTGCCCAGAGAATCGGTCTTGCGATCGACGAACATACTGCGGTCGTGATCGACTTGGACAAAACGGCACTTGGTGCGCGGGGTCGCAACGACGCGGTCATCGATCGGGTTCGCGTCAATGCAGCGCAACGCACCGTCAGCTCTCTCCTTGGTGACGGATTCGATGTCGAGACGTTTCAAGCTGCCTACGACCGACTTAATCAGCCGGAGTACCATCCCTTCACCGCCGATAATCAGGACTATCTCGTGTACGTATGTCTGATCCTCGGTACGGGATTCATCTCCTTGGACGTCTTGCTCTCAAGGATCTGCAGGGGAACGCTTGCGTGGTTCGACCAGTTCCTCGAAGAAGTCGATGACCGGGCTTCTCGGTTGCCCGAGGATGTCAGGACCCTTCATAGGCGTTTCCGCGAACGGGTGGCTCGGCACGATCCTACGCCGTTCAAGGCGTTTCGTTGTTGCGAGTACCTGGAGACCGCGGGGCGAATGGGCTCATTGCCGGATGACGCGCCGGTCAAACGCCTCATGCAGCAGGAAATCACCCTGACCGAGGAGGTACGAGAAGTGGCGGCCCGCTGGCGGGAACGCGGCGCTCTCCTGTTCGGCCTTTCCGACAAGCCCGACGAGGCATGTTATCCAACCGACGAACAAGCGGCGGTAGGACTGCTGCCGCTTCACCGGATGGAGACGCATGCCGTCGGCGAGTGACATCGACTTGCGCGTTCAACCCATCAGCGGGCTCTGCTTTTTTCACGGGCCCGATCCCTTGCCTGCGCCCCGGAAACAGTTAGCGGGAATCAGTGGACATTGGACGAGGTGCAGCTACAATGGCGGCTGTATTCCAGCTCTTCGATGCTCCACGGAGGCAAGAGCATGAGTGAAGCAGCAAGCTACGAAGAACGTGCCAAGGCGATCTTCGGTCAACGAGCAGATCTGTATACCACGAGCGCGGCTCACACCGATCAACAGGTTCTGGGACGATTGATCGAGATTGCCGAGCCGAAGGACGATTGGCGCGTTCTCGATATCGGAACCGGCACCGGTCATACGGCATTGGCGTTCGCACCTTACGTTCGAGAGGTTGTCGGTCTCGATTTGACCGAGGAGATGCTTCTCGAAGCGCGCAAGCTGACGAAGGAACGAAACATTGACAACGTGACCTTCCAGATAGCTGACGTCCATCGGCTGCCTCGCGAACACGACAAATCGTTTGACCTGGTTACCTGCCGTCGCGCGGCCCACCACTTCAGCGATATCGATCTCGCATTGGTCGAAATGGCACGCACGCTCCTTCCCGGTGGAATGCTGCTCATTGATGACAGGAGTGTGCCTGAAGACGACTGGGTCGATGAGATCATGCATCGGCTTGACTGTCTGCACGACGAGTCTCATGTTCGTCAGTACCGGGCCGGCCGTTGGATCGAACTCTTGGAGAGTGTGAACCTTTCCGTCGAGCTTGTTGAGCCATACACCAAGCATCGTCCGGTGTCGGCGTTGACCGAGCGTGTTCCGTCGGAAAACGTGGCTGAGATCCACTCGATTCTTGGCGGCTTGGCGCCTGAAGAGCTATCAAAGCTGCACCTTGAGACTGTGGAAGGCGAGGAAAGATCGACCCACTGGTACATCATGATCGCAGCGCGCAAGGCGTAGCCCGATGCCGGAGACTGAATGACCGGGCGAGACAGACGAATCATTGAACCGCTCCCTTTTGTTGAATGGTTGAGGTATTCTCTTTGGTGAACAAGTTTCTACCAAGGATGTGGATGGACCACCTGTAGTCTTGGAATTGTCTGATGTTCAACCCAGGCTCCAACAAAGCCCACTGCTGTGAATGAGAATTGACCCGAGCCTATCGAACATCAGACCATCCTTCGACGAACAGCCAAGGAGTCGAGATCCGTGAGAATTGTCTATGGTGTACAGAGTACAGGCCGGGGTCACCTGGCGCGGTTCTCGGCCTTGAAGCCGTTGTTTGATGCCGACGGGCATGAACTCTTGATCATCGTATCCGGACCCAATGAACCTCCCAGCTTCTTCCTCGACTCGATCGGGTCCTCACGCTACGAGCGGATGGCGGGCTTCAAAATGGCCGACGACGGACTCGGCGGAATCTCCAAGCGCAAAACGGCAACCGCGTTTGTCAGCAACATGCCGGATCTCCTGTCCAGCCTGTATCAAGGGCACAAACTCATCAGCAAATTCAGGCCCGATCTCATCGTCAGCGATTTTGATCCGATTACGGGATCACCGATGGTTGCTCCGTCCGTTTTCAAAGTGGGCATCGGTAATCAGGCGATGGCACGGCATCCGGGAATCGATCATCTAACCGGACTGAGATTAGAGCGATTCAACACAAACCTGGCGATCAAGCTCTGTACCAGTGGGGTCGATGTGCTTCTCGGCTGTCATTTCTATCCCTACGACGAAAACTGCCTTCCCCCGATCCTGCGCCCCGATATCTGGGGAATTCCGGTAACCGATGACGGACACATCCTTGTCTATCACTCGTTTCAGGGGCGGCTGAAGCCGATCGCGGCCTATGCCGGGAGCCACAACGATTGTAAGATCGTTGTGTACGGATACTCGGCCCGACCGTCTGATATGCCCGAGAACATGCGCTTCGAAACCAATGCCAACCAATTCCTCCGCGATCTGGCGACGTGCAATACCTACGTAGGTACGGCTGGATTCCAAGCCATCTGCGAAGCCTTCTATTTAGGGAAGAAGATCGTGGTCCAACCGATTGACGGACACTACGAGCAGAAGTGGAACGCAGCCAAGCTGGAAGAACTGGGCATGGGGCGCTGGCATCACGGAGATTTCGAGCGCGATCTTGAACACCCCTTTAATCTGGCGTTGCACGAACAGCTGGTGCCGTGGTACGAAAGCGGTGCCAGGTACTGCTATGAACGCATCATGTGGTATG
>DAOVHV010000193.1 GCA_030671645.1 bacterium
AAAGGAGGTGGCCGATGAGCCACAGCATTCTCTCGACCAGGGGCATTGTTTTCGTCGGCAAGGAGGATTGATGGGCTATTTGAGAGACTTGGCTTTTGGCACGCACTTTGGCCCTTTTCCCCTGATCGCGCTGGTCGGGCTTGTCGCCTATTCCCTCATTCTGGTCACGGCGATTCTGACCTTGGGAAAACGGTGGAGTAAGAGGCTCCGCCGTGTGCCCCTTAAGGTTCACCGGCGGATGGGAATCCTCGCCATTGTGTTGGCCACGCTCCATCTGCTAATGGGTGTATCAGCGTACGTGTAGCAATTCTCGCGTGTGACAACGGGAACAGGATCGCCGTCTTGGCTACTCTCCATCTGCTCATGGGATGTCTTTGCACGCGCAACACTTCTTGCACATCAGACCAAGAGAACGCAAAGCGTTCTCTCAAGGAACAGCGCTCTGCGAGTGCTGTTCCCCTAATACTCATCTCGCAATCCGAACTCGGCGTTTTCGATCCATTCGTTGGGCCGATCGAAGTACTCAACCAGGGATCCAACGAATAGGAAGTGCGCTTTCTCGATGGCAGCGAGTCTTCCGAAGAGACCGCCTATGTCTGCATCTTCAGTTTCGCTTCCTTGCTCTCGATAAAACGCTTCCGTCATCTGCTCTATATCCATCGCCCGTCGCAACACGTCAAGCAGATCCGCGTCAGATGAGATTGTCAGCAAGCCTCCTTCGACAACTCCACGAACCCACATCTTGGCTTTCTCAACTACATTGGAGTCCTCCAAGTTCTCAACGCCACTCATTCCTCGAAGGATTTCGGCGTGTTCGGATTCTTCGGCCGCCAGTAGTTCGAGGATCTTGCCGGCGCCGGGATCGGTTGTCTTCTGGGCGGCTTCACGGTAGTTGGCTTCTGCCTCTGTTTCCAGTTGGATCGCTTGCTCAATGATGGATGTCATGGTCCTCTCCCTTGTTTCGCGGTCCGATATTCCAGGCTAGCTCTTTCCACTGACTGGATCAACCATCCGGGTTCGCTGCGCGAAGATGAAAACATTCGCCTGACGAGATGACTCGCTTCCCTTCTCGCGTCTGTACGACGAGTCTCCCGTTGCCGTCCACGTCCACAGCGATGCCTTCAACCGGCGGATTCTCCCCGGTACCGTCGATGCGCACCGGACTTCCCAGTGTCAGACATACGCTGCGGTATTCGTCGAGAACGGATTTCCCGGATGACATCTCGAACAAGGCTCCGAAAATCTCTCGAACCCATTCGTCCCGATCAACCATATTCACATAACGGGCTACACAAGTCGCAGTCTCCAGCGGAGTCGACGTCAGATTCAGGCCAATGCCTACCAGCGAACAGTTGCCTTCCGTTTCGATCAGCACGCCGGCGATCTTGCGATCGTCTACCATTACATCGTTGGGCCATCTGAGTCCCGTATCAAGACCAATTGATCGAAGAGCTCTCACCACGGCAAGTCCTGCTTTCAATGAAAGCAAGGGTGTATCAGGAAGGATGGCGGTGGCATACAACCCTCCGTTCGGAGAGATCCAGGTGCGGCCAAACCGTCCCCGCCCAGCCGTTTGCTCGTTGGCAAGCACAATATCTCCGGTCTTGGCGACCCCTTCTGCAATGAGCTTGCGCGCTTCCAACTGCGTTGATGTCGTTTGCTCGATGTGGTGGATGGTCAATTCCATGCATCCCTCGTTTGATGATATCGTTCTTACCGGCCTCGCTTCTAGCCCATTTGCTCGAATGAAATCGCTAAACCCTCCTTGAACCCTTCCGTCCCCCTCAGTAGTCTTGAGCGCCCTATCGCCGAGACATCTGAAGGAGGACTCATGAAGCAGCGAACGTTCTTAACCTCGGAATCCGTTACCGAGGGCCATCCGGATAAGATCGCCGATCGGATTTCGGATTCCGTGTTGGACTTCATTCTTACCGACGATCCCGATGCTCACGTTGCTTGTGAGACATTTCTGACCACCGGCTTGGTGTTGGTCGGCGGAGAAATCACAACGTCAACGTACGCTGATGTTCCCTATGTCGTTCGCCGAGTTCTTCGTTCCGTAGGCTATGACAAGCCCGGGCTGGGATTCAACTACGAAGACTGTTCCGTGCTTTCAGCGATCAAAGAGCAATCTACGGATATCGCGTCCGCCGTGGATCATGCCTCCGAAGTACGTCTCGCCCATTCCACCGATCCTTACGATGTCGTCGGAGCCGGGGATCAAGGTATCATTTTCGGCTATGCTCGTTCCGATACCGACGTACTGATGCCTCTTCCTATCATGTTGGCGCACAGGCTGACCCAGCGTTTGGCGGAGGCTCGCAAGGACGGAACCATCACGTTCCTTCGCCCGGACGGAAAGTCCCAAGTCACCATCGAATA
>DAOVHV010000174.1 GCA_030671645.1 bacterium
GGCCAAACAGAAGAAACGAAAGGTAATCCTAAAGTGGCTGACGGTTCAGGTTCCTCCTGAGATCAGGATTCCTCATTCCGAGTTCAACCGCTTGATCCAGGAGCATCATCCGGACTCGGCTACGCTTCGCCGAGAGATGTCCGAATTTGGCCGGGTGCATCGAGATCGTGACCACTATTGGCGTGATGCAACCCCGCTTGACTCCATCGTGTAGCTTGATATGTTGAGCGGCGGACGCGAATGGTGGATAAACGAGGTAATGATTAGTCTTTGTAAAGCGCGTTGTACGAGAGAGGAGTTCCTCAATGAAGAAGGGTAACCGGAACTTTGCCTTGTGGATCACCATGCTTGCATTAGTCGCCATGCTTCCCGTCGTTGGTTCATCTGACGAAGAATCCGGAACGTGGCTTCGTACCTACGAAGGAGAGAACTACGGTGTATTCTTCGACATCGCGCTGACGGGTGATGCCCATGTGTTGGTGACTGGAGCCTCGTTCCACTCACAAACCGCAACGACCTTGGGTGACGTATTGGTTGCCAAGCTCTCCATGGAAGGCGATATCGTGTGGGAGAAGACCTACGGTGGAAACGCTCATGACCAAGGCCTTTCTGTCGAGAAACTTCCTGGCGGTGGATATCTCATCCTTGGAGAAACCGAATCCATAGGTGCGGGAGGGCGCGACTTATACCTGCTCCAGATCGATGGCCAGGGCATGCTCGTGTGGGAGAAGACATTCGGCGGCGGCGGAACCGAATGGGCCAAGGACATGATTTCACTGGCGGATGGCGGGTTCCTGCTACTCGGGGAAACCGATTCATTCAGTAAGGATTTCGATGTCTACGTCATTCGGCTTGACGTGGATGGGACGGAACTTTGGTCAGTGACATTAGATAACGGGCGCAACGAATCCGGAACGGCCGCTTTGGAGGCCCCTAATGGCGACTTGCTGGTGTTGGCGGTCATCTCCTATCCCGGTGGGAGCTCAAATATGTACCGCGACTCGCGGCTCTATCGCCTGGACAGTGACGGGATCGAGCTCTGGAGCATGTTGTACCGCGGTGAACACAAACAAGCCGGCGACGCTATGGCATGGACAACGGACGGGGACATCGTCATTGCCGGTTTGTCCGAGCTACTGACCTACACTACGGCGTTGTTTGATTTTTGGCTGGCTCGAGTTGATGCAGAAACGGGAAAGCTCCAATGGGATCTCATCGCGGGAAGCCAATACGCGGACGATTATGGCGTCTCAATGTCATCCGGCAACGATGGCAATTTCTTGGTGGCCGGCCTGGGGCCTGGATTCCCGATTCTGAAATTCGACGAAACCGGTGTAGTGGCTTGGATCAAGAGTGTCGCTCCCGACCTGGGGATCTATTCCGGATTCTCGGTGCTTGAACTGGAAGACGGGAGTTACTTGATTCCCGGATTTAAGTACCTTCAACGAGCTGGCGATGCTTTTGATGCGGTATTGCTAAGGTACGTGGAGCCTTAGACATCACTCTGCAGCTCATAACCTCGAAGTCGAAACGACCGATCAGAAACGGACATCCGAATGTGCCCCGGATGTCCGTTTTCGTCTGCACAGGTCCTTTACCGAAGAGAGCCAAATCGGGCTGCTCAGCCCTTGTAATCATCTCGCGGAGGCCCCCAGGCGTCATAGGCCTCGGTGAGTTCATCCAGAATGCGAGCACTGTGCTTAACGTTGGGAGGAATGCACACTCCGTCACCGGCTCGAAGGATGAGTATCTCATTTCCCATCGTGAATTCCATCGCTCCGCTTGTCACCACCGTGATCTGCTCGTTCTCGTGTGCGTGCTCGGGAACGATGGCACGTGGCTGAAAGGTGAAGAAGGTAATCATTACCTGGTCGAGCCAGACGGCACGTCGTTCGATACCGGGAAACATGTCCGTTCCGGGCAGTTCGGGAATGTGAAAGAAACCCATGAGTTCTCCTGATCGGGGTTGAGTTGTTGATCGAATGACGGGGCTAGTCGGCTGAGCCCTCGTCGATTCGCTCGATCACGATCTTGCATTCCGTCACGATGGCGGCTAGCGCTCCCAGTGCCGCCAGTGTGGGCAACAGGAGAGCCCCCACAACACCCAACGTCAGCGGGACTTCCAGAAGAGTCTTTCCGTCTTTGTTTTGAATCGTGATGCGGCGAATGTTGCCCTGATGGACCAACTTCTTGATCGTCGAGATCAGATCTTCCCCGCTGATGGTCAGTTCCTCGGTTCGCGTTTTCTCGTCAGGCATGCTGTCAGCTCCTTCTCTTCCAGCCTCTTATGGAGGCTGCAGACTCTCGTAGAGGCTGCGATCTCCCAGGGACTTCTGTAATTGGGAATGCCTTCAGGATGGTATCCCCCCGCCTTCGGTCGAACCAGTGTCGCTTGAGGACTGAACGGCGGCCCCGTATAAATGAGGGTATCATGTACGCCGAACAACTTGCTCAACTCCGCCAAGCTTTGTCGAGGATCGGTGATTCCCTTTGACCCGGCTTCCATTGGATCTGAAATCATTGCTATGGAAGCAGACATGGCGGCTCCCGGATTCTGGGACGACCGTAAGCGGGCGGCCGATATCTCTCAGCAGGTCGAGAGAAGACGTTCCTCGTTGCAGCGGTTTCAGCGATTGAGCGAGGAGTTGGACGACATCGACGTCCTTCATCAAATGGCGCTTGAGGCAAGCGATGACGCGGAACTGTCCGCTCTTGAACACCGGTTGAAAGAACTCGAACGTCTGATTCGCGAATACCGGATCGAATTACTGTTTTCTGGCGAATACGATGCCGGAGACTGTTATCTCTCGATCAATGCCGGAGCCGGTGGAACCGATTCGCAGGATTGGGCGGAAATGCTGCTGCGCATGTATGGACGTCATTGCGAACGCAAAGGCTGGAAAGCGGCTCTGCTCGAAATCAGTCCGGGAGACACAGCCGGCATCCGCTCAGCTATGCTTGAGGTTAAAGGAACCTACTCCTACGGTAACCTCAAAGGGGAACAGGGTGTGCATCGCCTGGTTCGCATTTCCCCATTTGATTCCGCTCATCGCCGCCA
>DAOVHV010000052.1 GCA_030671645.1 bacterium
AGGCATACGCATAGCAGTAAAATGGCACATGATAGTTGTGTGGAATACTGGTCCATTCCCAACGAAAATCGTCGGATAGCTCGATGGAATCTCCGAATTGATCCTTCAGGTTCCCCAAATAGGTGGCCGACAGCTGTTCCACGGTGGCCCCGCCACCCTCGATCAACTTATGTGCCTCTCGTTCGAACAACACAAAGTACGATTGCCGCAGGATGGAAGCGTAGGAATCGTCGACGAATTTGGCCAGCAAAGACTTGCGTACCCTTGGGTCCGTCTCCTCGGACAGCCAGCGCTTGAGTAGAAGAATCTCGACGAAGTTGGACGCCGTCTCCGCCAGCGGCAGCGATGAGCGGAATGTCAGCGGAGAATGATCGGCTGCCAGCATGGAATGAATGGCGTGTCCGAGTTCGTGCCCCAGTGTCGAGACGTCGTCCAGGCGGTTGTTGTAGTTGACCAGCACCCAAGGCGTCTTGTCGGGGACGACGCCGTAACAGAAGGCACCCGTGTCCTTACCCACCCGCACTTCGGAATCCAGGTGATTCTCGGCCACGACCCGTTCCGCCAATTCGGCCATCATCGGGGAGAATGCTGCCATGGTCTCCAGGACCTGGTTCACACCCTCAGCGAACGGGATCGTCTTGTTTGCATCGCCAATGGGAGCATAGATATCGTAGCGGCGCAGCACCTTCATGCCCAGCCAATTTGCTTTCAACCCGAAGTAACGGTGGTACAGTGCAGCGTTCTTCTGACACGAGACCAGCAGCGCATCGACCACGTCATCGGGTATGTCGTTGATCAGATTTCGAGCTGAGATGGCGGACGGCATACCGCGGACACTTACATTCTCGACGTTCCAATCTCCTACTACATACGAGTAAAGCTGCCCCAGAACCCCGCCATGTTCGGCGAAAACCTTGTTCAAGGCACGGTAGGCGGCCGCACGCACGTTGGGATCCGCGTTGTGAGCCATGACCGAGATTTCGGTTCTCGTTACGGTTCTGACCTCATCGTCGACTTCCACGTCATAGGTGAAGTCGTTGGTCAGCATGTCGTACATGGTGAGGTGGCCGTTGACGCCGTTGACGTCCTTGATGTTGATGATCTTCTCTTCGGCTTCGGACAAGGTATAGGGGGTGAACCGGCGCAGAGACTCGAGGTAGTAGCGCAAATCCCCGCTTGTCTCCATCAGCCGTGACGTGTTCTCGGCATCGAGTTCCTTCCACCAGAGTTCGAAGAACAGGATGCGATTTTGCGCTTCAGCCAACGTCTTGTCGATGCGGCTTCGAAAGGCCAGCGCATCGGAATGGCTTGTCAGTTCGGACAACCATAAAGTGGCATAGCCGTTGAGTTGCCGAGTGAGATAACCGACGCGCTCGGCATGCTGGAGCGCGGAATCGAACGTGGCTGGTTCGATCGATGGGGAAAGCGCGTCGCGAAGATACTCGAAGTCCGAGACGGCTTCTTCCAGTTGGCTGAACAGGGCGTCCATAGCCGGCCCGTCGGGGGCCGGAATCAAGTCGGAGAGAGCCCAGCGCCCTGGTTGGTATCGAGTTTCTGACATGATTTCCCTTTCTATCTTTCGGCGGCGAGGGAGCCGTCCAGCCCGAGCTCGGTCGCCACTTCACGCATCCCTTCGATGACATCGGCGATCAACTCGGCGCGCTCCATGTCCAGCATATCGATGCCCTTCTGGATAATGTCGCGATCTGCGCCGGCGGCAAACGACTTGTCTTTCCACTTCTTGTTGACGGATTTGACCGCAAGATCGTGCAAGCTCTTGGATGGTCGTACCAAGACACAAGCTGTGATCAAGCCGGTCAGTTCGTCGATGGCGAACAGCACCTTCTCCATCTCATGCTCGGGTTCGACGTCGGTGCAGATGCCCCAACCATGAGACACGATGGCGTGAATGTAGTCTTCCGGCCAGTCGTTCTCACGCAGGATTCGTTCGGTCTGCCGGCAATGCTCTTCGGGGTAGCGCTCGTAGTCGAGATCGTGGGCCAGTCCGATGACGCCCCACTTCTCTTCGTCTTGTCCGCGCTTACGTGCGATGGTTCGCATGACGCCTTCCACTGAAAGGGCGTGTTTGATGAGACGATCGTTCTGGTTGTATTCCGTGAGCAGCGCATAGGCTTCTTCACGCGTGGGGATGTGCATAAATCCTCCCTATCCGGTTTCGCCTTGGTTCCTGCAGGCTACTCTACCCGCCCTTTCTGGTGCTGTCCACACGGAAGATGCCGGTTCTACTGGGATCGCGTAGAATTTGGCCAACGCCAGCGGGAGGTGCGAGTTCAACCATGGAATGGGGAACGATCTTCACCCTGTTTCCGATCGCGATCGCGATCGGGTTCATTTCCAGTATCTTGGGATTGGGCGGCGGTGTCTTTATGACACCCTTGTTGCTGTTGGCAGGATTCGTTGCCACCCAGCCCGATGCGGCTGGAACGAGCGTGGCCGCGGTTGTGTTCACGGGAATCTCTTCATCGATTGCCTACTTCCGTAGAAAGGAGATCGACTTTCGGATCAGCTTGTCGTTCATTCCAACGGCCATTGCCGGCGTGTTCCTAGGAATGTTCATCATCGACACGGTCAATCCTTCCTGGCTAACGATTGCTTTCGGCGTGTTTCTGCTCTTTCCGATGGGCATGATGCTTCTTGGAAAGACGCCCAAGGATGCCAAGGCGAGATTGAAAGGGTGGTCTTCCGGGCCCCGCTATTACCTGCTGGTTGCCGTCATCGGATTGGTGGCCGGTGTGGCTACCAAACTATTCGGGATCGGAGGTGGAACCGTATTCGTGCCTTCGCTGGTGGTGCTGCTCGGTATTGACATTGTCACTGCTGTGGCGACCAGTTTGTTCGTGATGGTGCCCATCGCCTTGATTAGTTCCATCACCAGTTGGACGGCAGGTACGCTGCATTGGGCACTGGCGTTGCCCCTTATCCTGGGAATCATCATCGGAGCTCAGCTTGGGCCACGGATCGGAAAGCGAATTCCCAAGAAGCGCATCCGGCAGATATTCGGTGTGGTGATGCTCTATGCAGCCATCAACATGATCTACAAAGGGGTCGTCAGCTTGTAGAGTGAAAGTACTACGAATCCTTCGGGCTCCACAGTTTGCTGCGGGCGGCGATCGCTTCGGGGTTGCGAAGGATCCATAGACAGGCTTCTTCGAAGGTGGGTTGGATCTCCTCCACTGCATCGGCTGGGAACCGATGCGCAAGCTGCTCTGCAACACTGTGATCGCAGAGCACCTCAGTTGCTGAACCGGTGAATCGAACTTCGATTCCTTCTTGATCCAGCGTCACCGGATGGGCATTCTGAACCAGATACTTGAATAACAGCCCCCGTACACTGGCACAGATCTCTTCCTTAGTGGCTTTGGCGAGGAGTCTCCCTTCGTGGAGTAGAGCGATTTCGTCGCAGATCTCGCCAAGAACTGCAAAACATCGACCGGCGAGCACGATGGTCCGGCCCTGCGTTGTTCTCCGGCGAAGGATGGACTGCAGCCTAGAGAGGTCGGTATCTTCAAGATCGTCGAAGCTGCCATCGAACAACAACAGCTCGGGATCTCCGATGAGAGCGACACCGGCACAGACAAGCAGTCGCGAGGAGTTGGATAGCTCGCCGACGGGAAGCGCGGCTTTGTCCCCAAGCTCCAGTTCATCCAGAAGTTGCTCGGAGATCCGATTCGATTCCTTCCGCGAGAATCCCTTGAGGCGACTGAAGTAGACCAGCGTTTCCTCAATGGTCAATGAGGGATCGAGAAGCTGAGGATCGGATGCCAAGCCAATGCGAGCTCGGATCGGTGCTTGGAGAGGATTGCCTCCCAGCACCCGCACATGCCCCGCAGTGGGCTTGTCCAGTCCGGCGATGAGATAAATCAGCGTTGTCTTGCCGGAACCGGGCAAACCAACCAAACCGAGAATCCTGCCCGTCTCCTGGGAACAGCTGATATGGTCGAGGGCCGTGCCTCGCCTGAACCGGCGGGTGACTTGTTTCAATTCGATGGCTGACTGCGTCATGGGGCGCTCGCCTGCTTCCGCGCTGTAATCCCTGCGCCAAGCCCTGAGAAGCCGCAGAGTAGAATGAGCCACACCATCTCCGGCCATACCGACGTCAACGATGACATCATGCTCGGTTCCTTGCCCTCATTCTCCAGTGCATACACCACATCCACGATGTCGGCCAGCTGGGCTTGCAGGAGCTGGTACGAAAGCTCGTACAGCAACAGCTGAGGGGAAACAACGTGCCACCATCGCTCCAGTCCATAGCGGTGTTCTACTACGGCATGAACGGAGTTGGAATAGGCATCGACGGATTCGAGATAGGTGGCGACCATCGTTTCTCGATCTCGCGTCACCCGGGGCTCGCCGCTGGGACGAAACAGCGACAGCCTGACCTCGACTGGAAGCTCGGGCACAGGAGGCAGATGAGACCCGTCGAATCGCACAATAAGTTCGCGGCCGCTCTGGATCATGAACATGGCGACAAGCAGGCTCGCGAAGATCCAGACCGCCGTCCTGACATGGCGAACGTGATGGCTGATCCAGGTTCCAAGGACCAGGAAGGTGGCGAAGTAGGTGCCGACAAACCCCAGCCAAACGAGCAGACGACTCCATTGGCTCCAGGAGAACGGTATTTCCAGGCTTCGTGATTCCAAGATCAAGAATAGACCCACGACGATGGGAACCGCTAGGCTGAGAAGACCCACGCACAAAGCCCAAGAACGGACGGAACGGAACACGTGCAATGCGGGGTTCGCACGTACCAGCGCCAGGCCCGTGAACAGCGCCAGGAGAGGCAAAATGAGAGCCAAGGTTGGGGTTGCGTATCGCGCCACCAGCAAGAGGCCGTTCTCGTGGATGATGTCAACCATACGTTGGCGATTCAACTGGAGGGCCCCCACGTTGTTGTGAGCGGAAGCGAACTGCCAGCTTCCGATTAACAAGGTGTCTTGGTCTTGGTAGTATTGCATTTCTCGGGAATAACCCCGCATCGACGGATTCACCACCCTTGCCTCCTGCACGAGAACGCAGACGAGCAAGCTAAGGCAGAGTAGCATGGCAAGCATCGCTTGCAGATCCTTGCAGCTACGAGAGAAGTTCCGCAACCGTGAAATCATGAGATCATCCTGGCACTTCGTGGAAACGCGATCCAACCTATAGCAAACCAGAACCCGGCAAACGCGACAAGCCTGGCCCAGAGCTGAGCTAATTCACGTAAAACAGTCGAGCGTGGGGTATACGGATCTTCAACCCCTGACGTGAGCTTCTGAATCGTCAAGCCGATTGAGTCGAACGTATTCTGAGGTGGAAGAAGAAGGAATCCGATGTACCCAAATACGGGATTCTGGCCAGGTTCAAGAAGCGTCTTCCCTGTGACTGACTGTACGAGGGATGTGTAGAGTTTTGCCGACATAGGGGCAGCGTACTCCCACACTCCGACGAGGAGAATGAGCCCGATCAGCAGCGCCACGGCTCGGTTTCGAACCAGTTCCACAACGACGAAGCCGAGCAGTGCGAAGCCGATCCCATAGACAATGATGGCGGCGAAGTACTCGGAAACAAACCAGGACGTTCCCGAGGCTGGACCCTGAGTCAAGCCCAAGGCCAGCCCTGTCGAGGCACCGGCCAGGATGCCGATCATGGTGATTTGAAGGACGAGGACTGCCGCCATCATCAGGAAACATCCCCAACGTCCGCACGGCAGTAGGACCCGAAGCAGGGCCAATCTGCGGCGCGAGGGGAAGGCCAGGATTCCAGCCACCGTCATCAAGATCGGCAGGAGATTTCGGTAGAAGTCGGACAGGCTTCCGGTGAGAGGGAAAGACCAGGTGGAGTGGACTGTCCGGCTTACAGGAGGCAATAGTCGTCGGCCAGCCACAAATGCAGGTGAGATCGGAAATTCCGGAGCGGATTCTGAGTCGGGGTTTCGAAAGAGCAGAATCGCCGACTTTCGGAAGCGGCCGATGTATCCAGTTGCGGACACGCCGATGTCGAAGTGGTCGATGGTGGCGCTCTCGGACAAGAGCGGCCGCATCTCCCGTTCTGAGAGGTTAGTTTCCGAATGCAACACGACGAAAACGGGACCGATAAGAACGACCATGATGAGGAAGATCCAAAACGACTTCTGCTTCAGTTGTCCCTCGGCAAGAACGGCGAAGGCGCGGAATCGTCTCATCCCAAATCCTTCACTAGCAAGATGTTTCACTCTAACCGAATATGTATCAGCTGGCAATCGAAGACTTCGCTGTTGTATGACAGTTCTTCATCAAGAGCGGAGCAAGAGATAGTCTTGACTGCGAGCGAAGAGATCGCTAAACTGTTAATTAGCAGTCAATAGATAGGATTGCTAAACGGAGATTCTAATGATTCGCTTCGACAAGATGACCGAAGGGGCGCAGGAACTGTTCCGCGAGGCGCAGGACCTACTTACGCGCTACAAGCACAACCAGCTCGATGTGGAGCACATTGCCCTGGTGCTGGTGAGCAAGGAGGGCGTCGGTCGCGAGATTCTGCAAACAATGGGCATCAATCTTGACGCCGTCAGCAGGGACCTCGACAATCTGCTCAGTGGCAAGCCTTCCGTTGTCGGACAGGTCGCCGGGCAAATCTACATTACCCCGCAGTTGGACGCCGTCGTTCAAGCGGCGCAGATGGAAGCGGATCGGCTTCATGACGAATACATCGGCACCGACCATTTGCTCTTGGCCATGAGCCGTTCCACTGATCCACAAATCCGACGCGTGTTGGGCCGGCATCAGATCACACCAGAGGCCATCTACACCTCTCTACGCGAGGTCCGTGGCGAGCAGCGATTGACCGGACGAGACTC
>DAOVHV010000152.1 GCA_030671645.1 bacterium
AAGATATCGCGAAGGTTGATCATATAGCCCTTCGTCATATCCATCGCTTGATCCTTGGGAATGCCTGCGTCTACCAGCTTTGTGTAGAACGTGGCAACGGCATCGGCCATGTTTTCCGCCGCGTCCTTGGAATAAAGCACATCCCGCAACCCACGCAGAATCCCGGGAACCTTGTCTGTTACAACCCCTAGAATCTCCTTCAAATCATCGATGTCTTTGATCAAATCATTATCACCCATTGGTTGCCTCCTCGTCTGGTGAGATGAGGCGAATTCTCCGCCCCAATAGTTTCAAGTCTCCCTGGATCGGAATACGTCCCTTTTGGTAGCTTGCTCCGAACGAGAATCCGAGCAAGAACGACCCGAAGTCGAAGCTTGCCAGTGTTCTTCCCGCCGTCTTCTCGAGCACTTCCTTCTTGACTTCGGCCCTTATGCCCTCAAGTTCGTCGAACGCACGACGAACTTCGATGTTCAAACGCATGATCTGCGTGAGTTCATCCCGGCAACTCTCACAGCGAGATAGATGAGCCGCCACCTGACGAGCCTCCTCCACGGACAACGAACCATTGACGTACCATGGAATGAGTTCACGGATGGGATTGCATGCGTTCATGTCAGCACCTCCGCCAATTTTCGTTTGGCATGGAACATTCTCGATTTCACCGTTCCGGATGGAATCCCAAGAATTCCAGAGATCTCGCCATAAGAAAGCCCCTCATAGAACGCGAGATAAACGACTTCCCGGTGATCGGACGACAATTCGTTGAGAGCCTTCATTACACGCTCACGTTGAATGATGTTCTTCGACGGATCCGCTTGAACAAGTTCCTGTGCAGGTGTGTTCTCGGCTCGTTTCTCTTTACGCAGCAGGGTAAACGCTTGGTTGCGGGCGATTCCAAAGATCCACGTCGAAGCCTTCGATCGTCCGGCGAATCGTTTCGCTCCATTCCAAACTGCAATCATGGTTTCTTGCGCGATCTCCTCAGCCAGATGCTTGTCATGAAGGATCGTGAAGGCGTATCGATAGACGCGATCGGCAAACTGGTCATAGAGTTGCTGGAACGCTGCGCTGTCCTTGTTAGCGACCTTGGCCAGCAGGTCTCCAATCTGAGACACCTTCAACTCCTTACTCGAACTGTTCGCAATCTATCTTGAGTCGATCCCCTTATCCTACACGCTCGCTGCCGCGACTGACCCTTCGAGAAGCGCCGATCACCTCCTTCACTCGTATGTGTCTTTCACCAAGCGAGAGGTTCAACACAATCAGAAACCATCGCAGCTTCCTCGACTACAGCGTGGGGCATTTCAAGACACCAAGAGGCTGGTGCGCATCGGATGATCATGAAGCGGGAAGGCATGCGATGCCATCCATGCTAGATCGGAGCAGGCGCTTACTCCCTTGTTTCAACGTCTCAAGGATTCGAGCCTTCGATCGGTTTGGACAAAGCAATCGGGAAGAGACCTTGAAACAACCCGTGTCGCCGATCTAGAGCCATTCAAGGAGATCGGCATCCGACAGTCTGCCAGGATGTCCCGAGTGCTGAATGAAACCGTCTCGATCGATAACGAAGGTTCGCGGAATTCCCACGACACCGAATAGGGCCTTGACATCTCTGGCCGCGTCCAGCGACTCCCACAACACATTCTCCGTCGGGTAGCCGTTTTCAACGAGATAATCTCTAGCCCGTTTGGCCGTCTTATCCAAACTGACCAACAGCAGAATCACACCGCGATCCTGATGTCGATCCACCACCGCATGGAGGCTGGGAAACGACCTGAGGCAGGGGCTGCACCAGGTGGCCCAGAAATCGATCACCACCACGTTGCCACGCAACTCAGACAACGTGACCGTTTCTCCGTCCAGGCTCTCTAAGCTGAAATCGGGCGCCATCTCAGGCACCTTTTCCCCTCCTGAAAATAAGAGCGTAGCGAGCAGGAGCCCCGCCACTGCGATGCCGACAAGAAGTCCGATGTTTCTCATGATGTCCCCTCCCTCATGAGGTGAGGATGAGTGTACCATCGAGTAACTGGGACCTCAAAAGACATTCGGGACAATTCGACGTTTTGAATGACCGCAGATCTATCGGCTATTTCGCCGCTGCCGCGGATTGATCGGAAAAAGCTCGCTCCACGAGCCAATCATCGCCATGCTCGGCAAATGTCTTGAGCACGTAGGTCTTCACAGCGAGATTGAGTTCCTCCACAAGAGGACGCTCGTTGGCGGCTGCAATAACAGCCAAGCATTCCAACATACCTGTATCCAGCACGCTATTATTGTCACTCCCAGCCAAGGCCATCCCCCTTGCTGCCACGAACACCATATATAAATACAGGGCATTTCCCTCCCCAGTCAAGCGACGCCTGTCCCAAAGCATTCTCCGCATGAACGTCACGAAACCCTCAGTACAATAGGCATCTGCGCAATCATGTAATATTGCTCACACTCGCGCAATCAACCTACAGAAGCGAACTCCAAACCGCCATGGGAACTTTGTCACCTCGGCATTCGTCCCTGAATGCCCGGGGTCACAGTCCTCAGAACTGGTTGTGTCGTCTGTCTTCCCCAGACGGTTCCGATCTTCTCGTATACTGTTTCTTTGCTTCAGGGAGAAGACGATGATCTCATCCGTTGTCGAGTTTTCACGCCTAGCGAGTACCGCATCCCAAGAACGTGCCGGTTTTGAGGCGACTCAAGTTACAGAAAGCAACGGCCTGCAAATCGAGGCTGGGATTCGCAGTCATGGTTCGCGTTCCATCCATGTCGAGTACCGAGTCTACCATAGTTCTTGGGCCCAACTGGAGGAAACCCTTTCCGGACAAGTCGAGTTCATCGGTGACGAGCTCTGCGGATTCGTTCTTCACTGTGAAGGCCAAGTCACCTGGGTCTACGATCCATCGACTAACACGGCCATCCGAAAGATCGGCTCCCAGCTTTTCGAACCGATCCCCGGACTGGCAACCTTGGGCGAACTCGCGTTCCTTGATACCTTGACGCAGGATTTTCTTCTGCGCGATATGGGAGAAGAACGGATCGATGAGCGCGTTGTACGGCGAATCGCCTTGAAACCCAAGCAAGCTTATCGCTCGCGGCTTCTGTCAGCGATGACGTTTCCCATTCGCAAAGCCACCATCGATTTCGACACAGAAACATTGTTCCCAGTAAACATTTCGTTGGTACCGTCTCCGGGATCTCCGGCGGCCTCGATCGTCGGTACCGATGCGACCATCCGTGTCTCGTACAAGGACATACAACTTCTGGAGAGCACGGATGTTGCGCGCCCGTTTGCTCCCCCAACAGACGCGCACATCTTTCAGGAATCTCGCCTATCCGTCCAAGATCTCGCCGATTCGGTGCCCTTCTCGATGCCGTTGCTCCCGCTTCTCGATCGCGGATTCAAAGCAGAAGAGTGGCCTGTCCTACTGACCCTTGATACCGAGAGTGAACGCGGCTACACCACGGTTCATTTCTCGGCTGCGAGCGATTCATCGAACGAAGATACTCCGTCGCCCCGATTGACGCTCTGCATCGGGAACTACATGTCACGCAACATGGCTCGGCGTCGTACCAGCTTCTCCGAGACCGGAAAACCACCTTCAACGGAGTCGTAC
>DAOVHV010000175.1 GCA_030671645.1 bacterium
CAGTACTACCTGATGGAGAAGGAACTGTGGGAAGACGCGGCGCACGTTCTGCAGAGCATTATTGATGACGAGATCGGCGAACGGTTTAGGCTGTACAACGCCTATTGCTCCGAACGTGCACAGGTTCTGCTGGAAGAGGTGGCCGAGCATCTCTAAGCCGCAACGGGATTGGGGTTGAATCGCCCCATGCTAGGGGTTTGTTGAAGTCCTTGGGTTCAGGTATAGTGATCCGATTGCCCTTACAGGAGGTCGAAGAAGATGAGGAAGCTGTTGACACTTACTGCCGTACTGATGGTGGCGATCGGTGGTTCTGCGGTGGCCATGACCCTCGATGAAGCAATCGGAATGTTCTCGAATAGCGACATCATGATTCCCTATTCTGACGAGGGGCGAGCGCAGCTCGAAGAGATGATTGCCGCGTTCCGCGAAGCGCTTGGAGTCACTGACGCACTCGATGAGACCAACGAAGATGATCTGATGGCATTCACAGTCGATGTCGGCCTGATCGACGTCATCAACAAGCTGGCACAGAGCTATTACACCTTGGCCGACGCGTTTCTCGGCGAAGTCGAAGCCGAAGTTCTCCCGACGTATCTCAAAGGCAAGCACTGGGGCCTGAAGACGATGCGCATGAATCCCGAATTCGCCGCTCTCGAGCAGTCGGACGGATTCGTAGCCGCAGTTCAAGTGGCGACCAATCTGGAAGGCATGTATTGGGCGTCGTCCAACTGGCTTCGTTCGGCTCAGTTCAACGTGTTGGCAGCCGCGTTTGCCAACGTCCCTGAGAAGACCGAAGCCATCACCCTGCGTTGTATGGAACTTGACGAATCCTACACGCATTTCGGTGGTTATCGAGCATTGGGTGCATTCTGGACTGGGCTTCCCAAGTTGCCGGCAGGCAAGTTCCGCAAGAATTGGAATAGTTCACTGGGCTACTTCTGCAAGATCGTGGACGAACCCACGCTCTGCGGAGCGTGCGAAGACTGTACCGACTACGGTGAGATCGCTCCTTTGGCGAACGAATACCTCGAAAACCGCATGTTCTTCGTGGAGTTCTATCTGATGGAACGTGGCTTGTGGGAAGACGCGAAGCGCGTCGTCGATTCGGTGGTTGCCGACGGGCTTGGCGACAAGTACCCGCTCTACAACGCTATTTCACTTGAAAAGGCGGACATCTTCCTCGAGGAGATTGAATCGCACCTGTAGTCGAGGGGTAGCCTGCACCAGTTTGACCTTTGAGAGGTTGAAATAGTAGGAAGCGGCGACCCGATGCGGTTGCCGCTTCTCTTTGCGCGGCGAATATGAAGAAGGGAATCGGGAATCTGACAAACAAACGGAGGGATGCCATGAAAGGGAATATCGATTCCGTATTGAAACAAGTAGCCGATCAGGAGATCCAGTTCGTTCAATTGTGGTTCACGGATCTACTGGGCAACCTGAAGAGCATCGAAATTCCGTCCTCTGGGTTGCCAAACGCCTTGGAACAGGGTATTGGATTCGATGGCTCGTCGATTCACGGATTCGCAAGAATCGATGAATCCGACATGCTTGCCATTCCCGATCTATCAACATTCGTTGTTCTGCCATGGGACAATGTCGGACGCCTCATTTGCGATATTCGGCTTCCCGGAGGCGAGCCCTACGACGGCGATCCTCGTTACGTTCTTAGACGAGCACTTGACCGCGCTTCGGACGACGATCTTACCATGGTTGTGGGAACTGAACTCGAATACTTCTATTTCTCGTCGGATCGAAAACCCACGGGGGTGGATGTTGCCGGCTATTTCGATCTATCGCCGCCGGATTCGGCCTCCGAGATCCGCCGGGAAACCGTCATGGCCATCGAGGAGATGGGCATCCCAGTGGAAGCGGCGCATCATGAGGCCGCGCCAAGCCAGCAAGAAATCGATCTGCGTCACGATACCGCACTAAGAACGGCCGATAACTTGATGACCTGTCGTTATGCGATCAAGGAGATTGCGCGTAGAAACGGTGTTCATGCATCCTTCATGCCCAAACCGCTTACGGAAGAGAACGGCTCGGGCATGCATACACATCAATCATTGCTCACCGACGGCGGGCGCAACGCGTTCTTCGATCCGAACGATTCCCTGCACCTTTCGTCACTTGCCCGCGGGTACCTGGCGGGCCTGTTGTATTACGCACCTGAGATCATCGGCGTTTGTGCTCAATGGGTGAACTCGTTCAAGCGATTGGTCCCCGGATACGAAGCACCTGTCTACGTCACATGGGCGTCACGCAACCGGAGCAGCATGATTCGGATCCCGATGTATCAAGCCGGCAAGGAGAGTGCGACGAGAATCGAGTTTCGAGCGCCGGATTCCGCGTGCAATCCCTATCTGGCCTTTGCCGTGATGTTACATGCCGGGCTTAAGGGCATTGACAACGAAATGCCACTCCCCGATCCCACCGAACGCGATGTCTATACGATGTCGCCCGATGAGCGCGCGCGTGCCGGGATTGAGATGTTGCCTGGAAGTCTTAACGAAGCCATTGTCGCAATGGAGCGAAGCGAGCTCGTCCGCCATGGATTGGGAGATCACATCTTCGAGAAGTTCATCGAGAACAAGAGAATCGAGTGGGACAGCTATCGTTCGCATGTGCACGAATACGAATTGAAACGCTATCTCCCCGTGCTCTGATCTATCGAAGGGCAACCGGAGATGAGCTCCGGTTGCCTGGAGAATCGACCATGCCAAGCTTCGATTCTCCAAGTCTGAACCGGAATCCAAGCCTCTTGGTTCTCCTAGCTACTGGACACATCGAGCCGGAGAAAGGCAGAACCTGCCTTTCTCCAAGCAACTGGAAGCAATGCTTCCAGTTGCCATTCTCCGCGCAATGGGATGCTTGCATTCCATTGCCAGCGCCAGCCCAAAGAGGAGTGCTAGCCGCTCCTCTTTAGGCGTCCGGCGCGTTTCGCATAGGTCTCGACATAGCGGAAGATGACCAAACCGATGGCGATCACCACCAAACCGATGGCGATTAAGAGG
>DAOVHV010000066.1 GCA_030671645.1 bacterium
ATTACCCCGCTTTTGAGGACCCCAGGCTTGAATCGGCTGTTCGCTCGGCACTTGGAGTCGAGTCTGGACATCTCTCCCGTACGAAACTGCTTCAGCTGAAGCAATTGACCGCCGTTGGCTTGGACATCACCAGCCTGGTCGGCTTGGAACATTGCTCGAATCTTCAGTTTCTTGATCTGTCGGAGAACCGAGTTTCCGATCTGGAACCATTATCGGACCTCTCGCAACTTCGGACCCTCATTCTCAAGAGCAATCGTGTGACGGACATTCATTCGCTCGCAAGGTTGAAGGAACTCGTCCATCTCGATCTTGACTTCAATTTCGTCGCCGACATTGCATCTCTATCTGAATTGACGAATCTCAGCTGGCTTGGGCTGTGGAACAGCGGGATCCGGGATATTGCGCCGCTTACACTGCTCACAGAATTGAGAGAATTGGGATTGGGAGGCAATCCGATTCAAGACACAGCCGCTCTGGAGGGGCTGACGAAGCTGGAATGGTTGGGGCTTCCCAATACCGGCATCGAGCGGATCGGTTTTCTCAAGGACATGAAGCAACTAATCAAGCTGAGTCTGGGAGGCAACGACATCTCCGATCTTAGTCCGTTGGCCGAACTTACCCAGCTGGAAGGACTTGGACTGGGGGGCAACGACATCGCTGATGTGGGCCCATTGGCACATCTAGCGTCGCTGCAGCGGTTGAGCCTGTGGGACAATCACATCGAAGATGTGTCACCACTGACCGAACTGACCGAGCTCAACAAGTTATGGCTTGATGGGAATCCCATTTCCAACGTCGACATTGTTCGCAATATGCACGAGCTTCAAATTCTGGGCTTCTCTCAAACACCGATTGAATCTTTGGGCGCCTTGATCGCCAACCCCGGACTCGGAGAAGACGACGAGATCGATCTTCGTGAAACGGCATTGAACCTCGAACCGGACTCACAGGCTCGAGCGGATATTCAAGCGCTGATCGATCGAGGCGCCGTTGTCCTATGGGACGATCTCTAGTCCCACGACTCCGGTCCTGATCTTAACTTCACGATTCGACGTACTGGTTGTGGAAAATGAACAGCTGCGCCGAGTCGAAATTGGTGAAGATCAGCTTGTAGCAATTGGTCAAGATGTAGAACCAAATCATGATGTTCGGCTTCGGGTCGCTGAAGCTGTGGATGTCGTAGTAGTAGTCCTTCTCCGACCACCATTGCTTACGGAGCCTGTGCTCACCCTTCCAATCTTTGAAGCTGCCCATGTAGCTTTCCAGCAACCACACGAAGTCCGCGAACTGCATCTTGGTGCGCACTCCGATTCGAGCAGAAGGCATGACCGAGGTATCTTCTCCGTTGGCTACTCGAACCCACGCTTCGATCAAGTCGCATCCACCATGATAGGCCATGGTAACAGCCGGCGTGACGCGGCAGTTGCCGTCCACCAAGAACGGCCGCCCCGTTTGCTCATCCAGAATGAAATCGAATCCGCATAGCCCGGTGAAGCCGAGATGCTTGACGATCTTGGCGGCCGCTTCTTCGGACACCGGATCGGCCAAACTTTCTCGAAAGACGGTCGTTCCACCGGTACGCGGCATGGTACGCACTCCCTGATACATCACCTCGCCGATCACTTCGCCACGATTGCACAGATGCAGTGTACAGATTGTAGGTCCCTCCACCAGTTGCTGGATCATGGGAAGGTCGGATTCGGGAAGCTTGTTGATCTTCACGATTTCGAAATACGTTTTCTCGAAATGGGCGCGATCGTAGATCTTGCGGAATCCTGCCGCTCCCGAGCTCTTTCTCATCTTGATGACCATCGGCAATTCAACCTCAGCGATGTATTCTCGCGCCTCTTCCGAGGACTGCGGATAGAACGTCTTGGGGCTGTCAATGCCGATTTCGTGCGCCAGTTCCTCCAGCTGCTTCTTGTCATGCATCCGCATCAGGACTTCAATGCTGGGGATAATGCTCTTGGTTGCCGCCAGGATGCGATCGCGGTAGCGGCTCATGAGAATGATTTCTTCGTAGGAAGGAAAATAGTAGTCGTAGTTCCCGGTCTCGAGGATTTCTACGATTCGCTTCGTGTACTCCTCGGAATGGTAGCGCATGTTGGGAACGCGGATGCGCTTCGACACGTACTTCGAAAACGCTGAAAACGCCAGCCGATGTCCCTCGGCCACATGAACTTCGAACCCCATCTGCCCAAACCGACGAATAGCATGTAGCGCGGCCATCTCAAAGAGGCCGGTGACAAGAACCTTCATGGTACTCTCCTGTTCATGAAACAGGGAAAGCTCGTCTTCCCAGTTGTTGTGAGATCCCGCGAGCCCCCATTGGTTTCATCCTGATCCATAGATGAGTCAAGGATACTTGTCCAGGAGGTTTCGGGCAAGGAATGCTAGAGCCTGGCAGAACAGAGCGGGGCCGGCGTGAAGCCGGCCCCAAGCTAGATTCAGCTATCCAGCCACTCGGTGAAGAACCGCGATCATCTCGCGCTTCAGTTCACCCAGGCTGGCACCATTGCGAATGTTCTCCTCGATGATCCGCTCCAGGGCTTCGCGAGCCTTCCTCTGGCGAATGAAGCGGTTGTATTCTTGAGTCAGTTGCATATCCGTCAACGCGCTTTCATAACGCATTCTTGCCAGTTCTTCTGCTTGATAGAGAGGAAGCATGTACCCTCCTTTACGGAGATCCCTAATCAAAACCACCCAAACCTCTCATCCCGATTGGGATTCGAATGGAAGGTCTTCCGTACCGACACTCCTCTGTCTTCCATTGGATCCTCCTTGTTCGGCAAAGCCGCGGTCGCTTCGTCCACTGCTATCAAAGCCGCACGACGAAGCATAGGTGTTTGCGAACCATGCTTATCGAGCACCACTTATAGGTAGCAACTCAGCAGCAACTGGTTCACTGCACACAAACTGATAGTGGGATTGCGAAGCCTGAACTGAGGCTTCCACGTACCGACAATGAACGAACCGATCCTAGATGTCCGAACCCCTCAACGAAAGCTGCCGACGTTCTTGAACTGGTGACGTTTCCGATACCTACGCACTCGTGCTAAGACGAGTGGGAAACAGACAGTATACCCTCGAATCAGCTAAAGTCAAGATGTTAAGAAAACTGCGCGTAAACCGCGCAGAACATGATAATCATCAATCATTTGGAAAGCTGGGCACGGATACGCTGTACCCACGATTCGCTCTCCGGGTCAGGCGCAGCGACCAGCTCAATACCCTCAGGAGACTCAGTACCAAGGCCGAGCTGAACAGCGCGTCGGATCTGCCCTTGCTCGAAGATCGATCCCTTCATCACGTCAGGTGTTGTTTCGTAGGTTCGAAGAATGGCTACCCCGACAGCATCCATGGCGATACGATCCGTTGAGGCAAGAATAATGCCGGGATGCACAACCGTTCCCGAGGTTGGGCCGCCGTCGATGAAAGCAGAGAGGGCATCGAGAATGACGAGATCCGGGCGAAACGCGGCGTTGATCTCGGCGATCATGGATCGTTGCCATGGCGAGGAATGCAGCTCCTTCATGTACTCATATCCGTCGGAAGCTGATTTCAGCGGAACGAGTCCGACGGCATTCTTTAGGCTCAGTGTGAAATGCCCACCGTAGGCGTGCGTCTTCAAACAGCATGTGATCACGAGCGCTTCAGCATCGAGAACCAGCTTCGGTAGTTCGATTCCGCGCTTCCAGTGACTGTTCTCCAGCGGAACGTGCACCCAATCATCGGCCGCCAAATCCTCCAAGATTACGTAGTCGACTCCCAATGTCTTTAGCAAAGGTCGAATTCCCTTTTCATCTGCCACCTCGTGGCTGTTCCAAGCGATGCCGCTTCGCTCGGCTACCGTGATTCTTGCCGCTTCGCATTCCTGCAGGAATCGGATGATGGCTGCGGTCGTGTCATTATGAGTGGAGGCAGGGAACGGATCCGCGGAATTGAAATTCGGCTTCAAGACAATGCTTTTGCCGGAGAGCGCTGGTCGCTCGCTCCCGAGCAACTCGATGGCAGAGCGAATCCCCGCCTCGCGATCCTCGACAGTTACGACGGATACTTTGACAGTCCTTGACATGGTTCTCCTCTACTTGGTACGAACTGATTCATTCGGAACTTGCTGCTCCATCGTTGTCAGTTTCTTGGTTCGTTGTCAGCGAATCCAGCAAGTTCTCAAGCAAGCCCGGCAGTCCGATCGCATCCACGTCGCCGGATCCATCTTCGCTCGCATCCCCTGCCAAATCACCAATCACAGGAAGATCCTGAAGGAAGCCGCCACCAGCTTCCTCAATGATGGAGCGGGCTGCTGATTCAGCTTGCTGCTGCACCGCCTTGAAACTCGTATCAAGGGGGATTCCTTCGACTCCACCGAGCCCGTCAATTCGATGACCAAGTTCCTCGATGGTTCGATTCAACTCGCGCTTGCCCGCCATCATCAATCCCTCGCGAGCAATCTCCAGCAGTGGAGCTTCCCATGCCAACGCCGGAGCATCGGACGAGCCTTCAATCGCAGCGCCAAATACGATTGGGACTTCGCCGGCGTAGCGGTTGATCCCTTCTATCACACGGGCCGCTGTTCCGGCCGGCAGCCCAAACAGCGTGCGATCCGGGGACACGTCGATTTCGAACTCCTCCAGCAGGAATGATGTTGTCCCGGTTGCTGATTCGCCTTCGAAACGCAGCGAACCGGAAATCGATGCCAGCCCTGAAGTAATTCGCACCGGCAAGGTGGTGGCATAGAACCGTGCCACTCGCGGAAGATCGATGCGTCTCAAGGCGAAGTCGTAGGTACTCACGATTCCACTCTCGGACTCGGTGAACGTAGCCGACAGCTGGAATCCGGATTCGGGATCGTCGCCCCATTGACCGCGCAATGACAAATGAATGGGCTCGGTTCGCAACGTCGCCGGGAACGCCAGATTGGACACCTCTACCTCGAACAGCGTAATCGGCGGCAACGGCCCTTCAGAGTTTGTGGCAGTTTCATCCTTCAATGAAATGAGAATTCGCCCTATTTGCAGTCGCTGGATGGCAAACGGTGGACGGAAGTCGGGAAACGATCGACCGCCGCTATAGGCGGCATACGGATCTTCTCGCGGGGACAGCGGCTTCCACTGTCCAAGATAGTCAAGCAAATGCCGCAGCAAGCCGAGCCAGTCCACCTTGTCCGCATGCTGGGCCGCCCACTCCAGGTAGCCGTCCGCATTCCATCCGGAAGACGGGTTGTCGATATTGAGCGTGCCGTCCGGCTCGCGCTTGACGTGCAGTTCGGCATCCGCGATCACGACCGAGTTGAACACCACTCGTTTGGAGATCAAGGAAAGCATGCCGGCATCGACCTTCAATTCCGGGATGACGACCAGATTCTCATCAGGAGCCTCGGGATCCTGAATCGTAAACTCGGACAAGGTCAGACCGCCCGTGAATAGGTTGAAAGCGGAATCCGATACCGTTACTTCCGACCCCACCACCCAGGATGCCGTTGAGGTGGCCAACGTTCCCGCAAAGAAGGGAACGACAATCGCCGCGATCAGATAGGCAACGACATACAAGGCCGGCAACCCAATGAGCATCTTCCAACGGATGAAGCGAAAGATGCCCTTGGGAGGAGGCTTGACCTCATACTTGGTCGCGCCGCCGGCCAGAAACCTTCGAGCCAGTCCTACCCCTCGCTTCCCCTTCAACCAGCCGGATACCCGCCAGCCGGACACCCGGGCGGCGAACGAATCGCGATATCGACGGACAAGCAGCCTGATAAGGAAGAAAACGGGAATCGCCAGTGCCAGCGCCAGCATGAGACTGCCGAGCAGTAAGTACCGCGAATACCCCATCGGCGCGATCACGGGAAGATGGAACAGCCAGCGCCAGAACGCGTCCAATCCACGTTGAGAATCCAACAGCCATTTCCCGATGGCGTACGAAGCCGGGGCGACCGCAAGGGAAATCAGCTTGAAGACGCCCAAGGAAATCAAGAACGCTCTGAACGAACAGCGAAACAGAAGCGCCAGCGTCGCGGGAATCAGAATGTGCAATCCCATCGGAGGAAGACCGGCGAAGACGCCCAGCGCAAAAGCGAATCCGATTTGATTGGGGGAAAGGTTTGATTTCAGAATCGCCAGAATCTTCTTGATCCGAGCAAGCGGAGTTGGCAGCAATCGTACCTCC